>DASSGQ010000031.1:0-8806 GCA_035693385.1 Mycobacterium sp. | reverse complement strand
GGCGACGGGATCCGCGTCGCGGCGGCCACCGATACCCGGCTCGGATGCCGACGGGGTGTACTACCTGCGTACCTACGACGACGCCGCGGCGCTGAATTCCGTTCTGACCGAAGGGTCTTCGCTTGCGGTGGTGGGCGCCGGCTGGATCGGCCTGGAGGTGGCTGCCGGTGCCCGTCAGCGCGGAGTCGGCGTCACCGTCGTCGAGGCGGCCAAACAACCACTGGCGGCCGCGCTCGGAGAGAAGGTCGGCGAAGTGTTCGCCACATTGCACCGCGATCACGGCGTAGATCTGAGGCTAGAAACGCAGGTCGAGGAGATCACCCGGTCCGACGGGCCGGAGGGCAAAGCCACCGGGCTGAAGATGCGCGACGGCTCGACGGTTGCGGCCGATGCCGTACTGGTCGCCGTTGGCGCCAAGCCGAACATCGAACTCGCCGAAGAGGCCGGGCTATCCATGGGTGACGGCGGGGTGCTGGTGGATGCTTCGCTGCGCACCAGCGATCCCGACATTTATGCGGTCGGTGACATCGCCGCCGCCGAGAACCCGCTGTTCGGCACCCGGATCCGCACCGAGCACTGGGCCAACGCCCTCAAGCAGCCCGCGGTAGCGGCGGCCGGAATGCTGGGCACGCCGGGCGAATACACCGAGCTGCCCTATTTCTTCACCGACCAGTACGACCTCGGGATGGAGTACGTTGGGCACGCTCCCAGCTTCGAGCGGGTGGTGTTCCGCGGTGACGTCCCCGGCCGTGAATTCGTCGCGTTTTGGCTCGATGGCGGCAATCGGGTGCTGGCCGGGATGAACGTCAACATCTGGGATGTGCTCGACGACGTCAAATCCCTGATCCGGTCCAGAACTCCCGTCGACGTCGACAAGCTGACCGATCCGAAGGCGCCACTGGCCGACCTGCTGAGCTGACGGCGCGGGGCGTCAGTCAGACGCGGCGCTTCGGTCGACCGGGCTCCACGTCCCGTCGATGACGTCGGGTGGACGTTGCACCTGCAAGCGTTCCCGTTCGGCGCGGCGACGCTTGATCCGCAGCCGGGCGTCGGCCGGCATGGTGACCAGTTCGTCACAGGTCAGGTAATACACGTCGTCGACGACGTCGATCTGGTCGGCCGCGACGCGCCGAGATCCCAGCTCTCGCAGCGTCATTCGCAGCTCGTGGGTGAATCGGATGGTGGTGTCGTGGGCCAGCTCCCGCGAACCGCGCGCGTTGGCGGCCAACCGCCGGGACAGCGTCGACGGTGGCGTCGGCTCGGTGGGCGCGTCGTCAGATGCTGCCATCAGCAGCTTCGCCGGGTCGTCGCTGAACACCGTGCTGGCCAGCTCCGCTTCCCCCGGGCCACGGTGCCCGATCCGGGTGACAGCGGACTCGAGAGCGCCGGCGGTGTTCGAGGACAACGCCAGGATGCTGCTGACGTTGCCTTCCCGGGCCAGCGCGCGCAACGGCGGGTCGCCGCGTAACGCCGCAGCCAGCTCGGCCGTCTCGGCGGAGATGAGGCCGGATTCCATGATCATGTCGAAGCCCGCCACGCTGGACGCCGCCCGGGTGTGCTCCAGCGCCGCCGCGGTGACGCCCGTGTCGACCAACCAGATCGCCGTGAGGATCCAGCCTTGGTGGATGCGATCCCGCAGCAGCCGAACCCGAACGTCCAGGGCGGCGCCCGGAAGCGCGGCCAGCTGTGCGCCGTCGAGGTGTTCCGCCTGGGCGGCGGCACGGTAGGCCCGCGTGTCGGACCGCAGATGGCGGAGCAGGGTCAGCGACCGCATCGCCACGACCGCTTTGGCGACCGACCCCAGCGCGCCCTCGGCCAGCCGAGGCTCGCCGAACGGCAGGACGTCCCCCACCTGGGGCTGGTCGACCAACGCGTGCCGGGCGACGGCGTCCTGGTCCCAGCCGGGCAGCTGAGAGGCGGCCACGACGTTCGCCGACACCCCGATGTAGGCGCGATGACCGAACACCGCGATGGCCCTGCTCCCCCACTCGTCGTCCACCACGCCGCCGAGTGCGAGCACCTGGCCCATCACCCGGCTGGCCGCACGCAGCCCGCTCAACTGGACGTCCAGGGTTATCGGGGTGAGCGGTCCGGGCAGTGCCTCGGCGAGGCGGGCCGCGCTGAAGACCGGGAACCGAGCATCGATCCGGTCGTCGAACTCGGCCTCCATACCCTCAGGGGCGGCGCGGTGCAGCTCGTCGGATGAGAGGGGGCGCGGGGCAACCTCCACCGGGAGTGCCAGTTGGCCCCCGCGGCTGGTCGCACCCGTGTCCTCCAAGCGGCGCCCGACCAGTCCGCGCGCGGTGTCGGCGACCGCCTCTAACGCCTGCCACCCGAATTCGAACGCCCAATCCTCTTGTGCTGCGGCAATATCCATCTCCGGAATCAACTGTGCCCAGCTGCGCACCCCGCGCAGCCGGGAACGCGGGCTGGCCGATCGCAGCATCCGCCAAGCGGTGATCACATTGGTGGTGTCCGGGGTGGCCAGGTCCACCACACCGGTGCGATCGGTGTTCAGCGCCATGACCAGGAAGCGCACCAGGTCGTCGATGTGCAGCACGCGCATCGGCTGCGCGGAGACCTTGCTGCGCAGCAGCGTGGCCACGGTGCGGCACACCATCCAGTCGAGCTGGCGTCCGACCGGCGGCGCGATCCTGACGACCAAACTGGGCGCCCAACTCGTCGACACCAGCTCCTCGGCCGGCCGATACAGATCGGGCCGGCCCGCGGCTTGGGACACGAACAGCAGCCGCGCACCGGCTCGGGCGGCCGCGTGGGTGACGTGCGCCACCCCGTCGATGCCCACGCCGCCGGGTGCGGTGGTGTCGACTGGGGCCAGGTGAATCACCACGTCGGCTTCGTCGGACAGGTCCTGCAGGGCGGGATCTGTCAGCGACGCGCAAACAAACTCGACATCTGGGTCCAGGTAGGGGTGCGGGAACTCAGCAATGCCGCTGACTGTGTGCCCAGCAGCGATGAGCTGCTGAGCGACCAGCCGCCCGACTGCGCCGGTGGCGTCGGTAACCAGGATCTGCACCTGGGCTCACCTCCCCCAACGTCCACCTTGACAATAGGCACGTCGGCCTGACTCGCGCGACCGTTACGCTGCCAAACGTGCCCTGGCCAGTAATGATTCCCTTGGCCGGTTACAGCAGCGCGGCGCTGCCGTCCGCGGCGACGGCAACCTTGGCGCCTCCGATATCTTCACGCACGGTGGTTTCAGCGGCAGTGGGATCGGCGATGACCGCCAGTGCGCGCGACCCATCGGGCGTGCGCACGGCCAGAAACGCCCGCTCCGGTTGTCCCTCGCGGTTGAACGGTGTCGTCCAGGCTTCGACGGTGCCGACGCCCTCCCACTCGACCAAGCCTTCCCGGGTGTGCTCTCGGTCGACCGCCGGTTGCATGTCCTCCCATCGGAACTCCGCGGGCGGCTCGGTGCTGTACACCCCGAAGCTGTGTTTGGTCAGGTAGCCGCCGTTTGCGGTGATCAGAGCCCGGCGCCCGGGGTTGGCGACCAGCAATTCGGCCATGGTGGCAATGGAATGCATCACGTAGTTGCTCCACGGGCCGCCCGCGAACGTCAGGCCGCCGGTGACGGTGAGCGGCCGGGCGGAATCCTCGACGCTCAGGCCCAGTTCGGCCGCCGCGACTTGGACGGCGGAGGGAAAGCAGGAGTACAGGTCGACGTAGTCCACATCGTCGATGTGCAGGCCGGCCAGTTCGAGCGCCCGCCTGCCGGCGATCCGGATGGCCGTCGAACGGTGCAGTTCGTCACGGTCGGCGACGGCCGGGGTGTCGTGCGCGTCGGTGCCCGCGTGTGGGTAAACCCAGCGCTCGGCGGGGATCCGCAGGCCTCTCGCCCGCTCGACCGACGTCAGGACCAGCGCGGCGCCCTGGTCGACCATGTTGTTGGAGTTCATCAGCTTGGTGTAGGGCCAGCTGATCATCCGATTCTGGGGGCCGGGTCGCCGGATTTCCTCGGCGGTCACCGGTTTGCGAATCCACGCGTGCGGGTTGCTGACCGCGACGGCGTTGAAGCGTGCCCACAGCTCGGCCACGCGGTTGAGATGGTCCTTGACGGACTCGCCGTTGGCGATCCGAAGCGCCTGTTCGAAGAGCGGGTAGACGTGGGCCGGCCGGTTGAGGTGGATCCTGAGCTCCGCCGCACCGGCCATTGGGACGTCGGTGCCGCTGACCTCGGCCATCGGCACGGACTCGTCCTGGACCGTCCACGTGAGTTTGCTGCCTTTGGCCTTCAACCCGGTCCTGGTGCGCCAGGTTTCGGCGCCGGCGAGCAGAATCACATTTGCGCGACCACGCTGGATGTCCAGGCAGGCCTGGTTGACCAGCGATTGCGGCACGTTGCCGCCGACCGGGCTGTACAGCGTGGTGAAGCCGGTGGCTCCGATCCGGTCGCCGAGCAGGCGCCCGGGATCGCGGTAGTGCGCCGACAACACGTTCACCACACGGATGGAATCCACTGCCTCGATCACCCGGGAATCCGCAGCTCGGCGGGCCGCGGCGGCCATCAGGTCGACCGGTTCGACGGACCGCGTTGCGGGGTCGATTTCGTCGCGGTGGTTGACCTGGCCATAGCCGATCAACACCGGTGTCCTGGGATCGACGGTCATATAGCGAACCTATCTGACGACCGCTCGCGCCCGGCCGTGGGCATCGAACGTGCGGCCAGCCGCACGTTCGGTTGCGAGCGTGCGGCCAGCCGCACGTTCGGCGCTCGAGGGCGACGCTGCTACGCCGAGCCCGTGCGGTAGATCGACTTCAGTGTCCGGTAGGCCTCGAGCCCCTCGGGGCCCAGCTCGCGACCCAACCCGCTGGCCTTGACCCCACCGAACGGCGCACGCACGTCCAATGCGTAGTCGTTGACCCCGATCGAGCCGGTGTGCACGGCGCGGGCGACGGTGGTGGCGCGTTCGGTGTCGGCCGACCACACGGTGCCGGCGAGACCGAATTCGCTGTCGTTGGCAAGCGCGATCGCCTGGTCGTCGGTGTCGTAGGCGCTGATGGTCAGCACCGGGCCGAAGATCTCCTCGCGCGCCAGACGATCCGAGTTGTCGACGTCGGCGAACACGGTCGGCGACACGAACCAGCCCCGCGGCTGGTCCTTCGGCACCGATCCGCCGGCGACCAACCTCGCGTCGCCGTCCTTTCCGACCGCGATGTAGCTGAGCACCCGGTCGCGCTGGCGCGAGCTGACCAGCGGGCCGATCTCAGTGGACGGGTTCAGCGGGTCGCCGACCGTCATGCTTTCGGCCAGTGCCGCGACCGCATCGACGATCTCGTCGTACCGGGACCGCGGCGCCAGGATGCGGGAGCTCAGGTGGCAGGTCTGCCCGTTGTTGACGAACGACGCCGTGCGCAATCCGCGCATCGTGACGTCCAGATCGGCGTCGTCGAGGATGATTGCCGCGGACTTGCCGCCCAGCTCGAGGGTGACGGGACGCATCAGCCGCCCGCACATTTCCGCCACGACGCGCCCGGTGGCGGTCGAACCGGTGAACGCGACTTTGTCCACACCCGGGTGCGCCACCAGGTAAGCACCGGTCGCCGGCCCGCCGGACACCACGTTCAATACCCCCGGCGGCAGCCCGGCTTCGACGGCGGCGTCGGCGAAAACCAATGCATCCAAGGCGGTTTCGGGCGAGGCCTTGAGTACCACCGTGCACCCCGCGGCTAGCGCCGGTGCGATCTTCATGACGGCCAGCGCCTGCGGATAGTTCCACGGGATGATCGCGGCAACCACCCCGACGGCCTCGCGGCGCACGATCGTGTGGCCGGTCACACCGGGCCGGATCTCTTCGATCGGGATCTCCGTGACCAGCTGTGCGTAGTACCGCAACAGCAACGGCGGGAAGGCGCCGTTGGCGCCGCGGGACAGCGAGATCGGCATGCCGTTCTCCCGGCTCACCAGCTGACTGGTGGCCTTGGCGCGTGACTTCAGTGCGGCTGCCAACGCGTTGAGGAGCCCGGCGCGGTGATCCGGCGAGCTCGACCGCCACTCGGGAAGGGCCTGACGCGCCGCGGCCACCGCGTCGTCGATATCGGATTCGGTGACGCAGGCGCCGTCGCCGAGCGGTTCGCCGGTGGCCGCCTCCACCACCGGCTGGACGTTGTCCGCGGTGAAGAACCGGCCACCGATGAAATACCGTGCGCTGAGCTCGGTTGGCACTGAGGTAGCTGTCATGGGTTGTCCTGTGCTCGGGAACCGAGAGGTGTGACAAAAATGCTAGGCGCCGCCCGTCGGTTCGAACAGGACGCGATCGTGAATCAGCCGCTCGGTCTCGTCGGCGGTCATCCCGAGCAGGTTTCGGCAAACCTCGCGGGTGTCCTGACCCGGGAGGGGTGCGGGGTGTTGCGGGGCCGGCGGGATGTGCTGAAACGGCGCCGGACCCGTCTCCGCCGGCAGCGGATGGTCAAACAGGGGATGCACCATGTCGCAGTACACCTTTCGCCCTGCCAGCTGAGGGTCTTCCAGAAGGTCCGGCGGACGGTTCATCGGGCCGGCCGCGATACCCGCCGCCTGCAGCAGTTCGGCGGCCCGCACCGGGGTGCGCATCCGTGTCCAGGCCGACACCAGCCCCACCAGCTCGTGCCGGTTCGCCAGGCGTGACTCAGCCGAGCTGAAACGCGGATCGTCGGCCCATGCTGGATGGTCGAAAACCGATGCGGCACTACGCCATTCGTTGTCGGACTGAATCGAGATGACGCACCATTCGTCGTCGCCCGCGCACGGGCAGACGGCGTGCAGGCTCGTGTCACTGCGGATCCGGGAGATGCCCGCCTCGAGCGCGGCCTGGGTGACGTACAGGGTGTCGAGCTGATTGACGACGGCTTCGGCCTGCGAGATATGAACGTGGGCTCCTCTGCCGGTCCTGTCGCGGTGGATCAGCGCGGCCAGCGCCGCGAATGCGGTGACCCGCCCGACCACGTGGTCCGGAAAGATCGTCGTCGCGTCGTAAAAGGCGTGCCGCGCGGTGTCGGACCGGCCGTCCGGATCGTCGGATGTCCAAAGCCGGGTGACGCCGGTGGCGGCGCGGACCAGCGGCCCGTAGCCCAACCGGGCGCTCCACGGGCCCCGGTCGCCGAATGCGCTGCTCTCCGCGAGCACGATCCGCGGGTTGATCGCGCGCAGCGCGTCGTAGGAAAACCCAAGTGAAGCAAGGGTTCCCGGCTTGAAGTTAGCGAAGACCGCATCCGCCTGCGCGACCAGCCTGCCGAAGATACGGGCGCCCTCGGTGCTGCGCAGGTCCAGGCCGAGCCCGAGTTGGTTGCGGTGTGTCCACGCGAATGACTCGCTCATGGCGTCGCCGGCGCGGGCTTGCCGCAATCCGTCCGGGTAGTCGGCGCTTTCGATCTTGATGACCTCGGCGCCCAGATCGCCGAACAGTCGGCTCAGCTCACCGCCGGCGACGATGACGCCCAAATCGAGAATCCGCAGTCCCGCAAACGGATAACCGCCCTGCCTGCCCGCCGGCGATGGCACCGCCGGTGGGTTGGCGAGCCAGTACGGCTGATCCTGTCCCGCGGTGGGGGCCGGTGTGCGAAAACCCGCCCGCTGCCCGTCGACCACGAAATATCCGGTAGGCACGCTGGTGCGGACCCCGGGGACCAGCTCGGCGTCGGTGATCGCGCCCACCGCCTGAAAATGCTCGGAGCCCAGGATCTGTGACGGCGCCAGCACCGCGGCGATCGGCACCCCGTGCGCCTGTCCGGCGGCCACCAGTTCCTTCATGGTGTGTTCGGCGGACAGTGCCCGGATCAGCACGCTGATCTCGGGCCAGGCCGCGAACCGGGCGCCGATGGCGTCGTATTTCGGGTCCTGAAATTCTTGCGGCTCTCCCAGCCAGCGCCGCAGGCCGCGCCACTGTCGCGGCGCCAGCACGCATAACCGGACGTAGCCGTCCCGGCACGGATAGATCGGGTACGCGTCCTGGTTCTTTGGCCGCCCTCGCCACTGCGGGGTGCCGCGGATTCCGGCGGCGGCCTGCCCGTGCGCGCCGAACGCCGGGTCGAGTGCCATCACGACGGCATCGAACCGGGAGAAGTCGATGTAATCGCCGGTGCCGCAACGTAATCGGTTGTAGTAGGCGGCCAGCGCGGCCCAGGCCGCCTGCACGGCGGCCGTTGCCGAAGCAATACCGTCCGGCGGCAGCACGGGGGTACCGGTGGTGGGCCCGGATCGCGACAGTGAGCCCCCCATGGCGTACAGCACGGGATCGGTGGCACGCCACGATGAGCGCGGACCCGTCGCGCCGAAGTCGGTGATCGATAGCACCACCAGGTGCGGGTAGCGGGTGGCCAAGTCCACACCCGGCGCCCCGAACGCGTCGGCCAGTCCGTCAATGCCGCTGTCCACGACGATGTCGGCATACGCGGCGAGGTCGAGGAAGAGGCGGCAGTCGTTTTCGTCGAACGGGTCCAGCACCGCGCTGCGTTTGTTGGCGTTATGCACCGCGAACGGAATGCTCGCGCCGGCCAGTGTCGGCAATTCGTCGCGCCCCAGGTTTCCGCCCGGGGGTTCCACCTTGAGGACGTCGGCACCCAGGTCGGCGAACAGCCGGGTCACGGGGTCCGCGTTACCGCTGGACAGGTCGAGGACGCGCACGGCAGCGAGCATCCCGTCGACCATCAGGACACCGTACCTGCCGGTCAGGTACCTAATTTGCGGGGCATTGCCGCTGCGATCAACGCCCGCGGCGTTCGCGCCGCGGTCAAAAGCTAAGCCGGGCAGCGGGATTCGATGCATCGACGATCGGAGGCGCCTGGGGGATCGCGATGATCATGGCGT
>DASSGQ010000030.1:0-27870 GCA_035693385.1 Mycobacterium sp. | reverse complement strand
AGATGAGGTGGGGAGGTTGCGGCGGGGGCAGACGTTGATCGGTTTTTTGGCGCCGCGTAATGCGGAGAATTCGATCGGTGCGCTTAGGGCGGCGGGGGTGCAGGGGTTTGCGGTGGAGGCGATTCCGCGGATTTCGCGGGCGCAGGTGATGGATGCGTTGTCGTCGCAGGCCAATGTGTCGGGGTATAAGGCGGTGTTGTTGGCGGCGTCGGAGTCGACGCGGTTTTTCCCGATGTTGACCACGGCGGCGGGCACGGTGAAGCCGGCGTCGGTGTTGGTGTTGGGGGTGGGGGTGGCCGGGTTGCAGGCGTTGGCGACCGCGAAGCGGTTGGGCGGGCGCACGACGGGGTATGACGTGCGTCCGGAGGTGGCCGATCAGGTGCGTTCGGTGGGGGCGCAGTGGCTGGATGTGGGGATTGATGCGGCGGGTGAGGGTGGGTATGCCCGTGAGCTGACCGAGGAGGAGCGCGCTCAGCAGCAGCAGGCGTTGGAAAAAGCGATCGCCGGGTTTGATGTGGTGATCACCACGGCGCTGGTGCCGGGCCGCCCGGCCCCCCGGTTGGTGACCGCGGCGGCGGTGGAGGGGATGAAGCCGGGCAGTGTGGTGGTGGATTTGGCGGGGGAGACCGGCGGCAATTGTGAGTTGACCGAGCCGGGGCGCACGGTGGTCAAGCATGATGTGACGATCGCGTCGCCGTTGAATTTGCCGGCGACGATGCCTGAGCATGCCAGCGAGTTGTACAGCAAGAACATCACCGCGCTACTGGAACTGCTGATCAAAGACGGCGAGCTGGCGCCGGACTTTGACGACGAAGTCGTCGCGGAATCGTGCGTGACACGGGAAGGCTCCTAGAGATGTATGACGAGCTGCTGGCCAATCTGGCGATTTTGGTGTTGTCGGGGTTTGTTGGGTTCGCGGTGATTTCCAAGGTGCCCAATACGCTGCATACCCCGTTGATGTCGGGCACCAACGCGATTCACGGCATTGTGGTGTTGGGTGCGTTGGTGGTGTTCGGGGAGGTGGAGCATCCGTCGTTGGCGGTGCAGGTCATTTTGTTCGTGGCGGTGGTGTTCGGCACGTTGAATGTGATCGGCGGGTTCATCGTGACCGACCGGATGCTGGGCATGTTCAAGGGCAAAAAGAAGAAGGCGCTGCCGGCTGCCGCTGAGCGGCCCGCGCTGCCCGCCAAGACCGAAAAGGCCGCCAAATGAACTATGTGGTGACGGTCCTCTACATTGTCGCGTTTTCGCTGTTCATTTACGGGTTGATGGGGTTGACCGGGCCCAAGACCGCGGTGCGGGGCAATTTGATCGCCGCGGTGGGTATGGCGATCGCGGTGGGCGCCACCTTCATCAAGATCGCCCACACCGACCAGTGGGTGTTGATCATCGCCGGGCTGGTGGTGGGGGTGGTGTTGGGGGTGCCGCCGGCGCGGTTGACGAAGATGACCGCGATGCCGCAGTTGGTGGCGTTTTTCAACGGGGTGGGTGGGGGCACGGTGGCGTTGATCGCGCTGGCGGAGTTCATCGAAACCAAAGGGTTTTCGGCGTTTCAGCATGGCGAGTCGCCGACCGTGCACATCGTGGTGGCCTCGTTGTTCGCCGCGATTATCGGGTCGATCTCGTTTTGGGGGTCGATCATTGCGTTTGGCAAGTTGCAGGAAATCCTGCCGGGCCGCCCGATCGGGCTGGGCAAGGCGCAGCAGGTGGTCAACGTGCTGCTGTTGGCCGCCGCGATCACCGCGGCGGTGATCATCGGGCTGGGCGCCCATCCCGGCAGCGGTGGGGTGTTGTTGTGGTGGATGATCGGGCTGCTGGGCGCGGCCGGGGTGTTGGGGTTGATGGTGGTGTTGCCGATCGGCGGGGCGGACATGCCGGTGGTCATCTCGATGCTCAACGCGATGACCGGGCTCTCGGCGGCCGCGGCGGGGTTGGCGTTGGATAACACCGCGATGATCGTGGCCGGGATGATCGTGGGCGCCTCGGGGTCGATTTTGACCAGCCTGATGGCCAAGGCGATGAACCGCTCCATTCCCGCGATCGTGGCCGGTGGGTTCGGTGGCGGCGGGTCCGCCCCGGCCGACGCCGGTAGCGGCGATAAGCATGTCAAGGCCACCTCGGCTGCGGATGCCGCGATCCAGATGGCTTATGCCAACCAGGTGATCGTGGTGCCCGGCTACGGGCTGGCCGTGGCCCAGGCCCAGCACGCCGTCAAGGACATGGCCTCCCTGCTGGAAGACAAAGGGGTGCCGGTCAAATACGCCATCCACCCCGTCGCCGGGCGGATGCCCGGGCACATGAACGTGTTGCTGGCCGAAGCCGAAGTCGACTACGACGCGATGAAAGACATGGACGACATCAACGACGAATTCGGTCGCACCGACGTCGCCATCGTGATCGGCGCCAACGACGTCACCAACCCCGCAGCCCGCAACGAAAAATCCAGCCCCATCTACGGCATGCCCATCCTGAATGTCGACAAAGCCCGCTCCGTCATCGTCCTCAAGCGATCGATGAATTCCGGATTCGCCGGCATCGACAACCCACTGTTCTATGCCGACGGGACGACGATGTTGTTCGGCGACGCAAAAAAATCCGTGTCGGAGGTCGCCGAGGAACTGAAGGCGTTATAGGTCTCTAGACGGGCGGATAAGCCGGTGGCGGATAGCCGTTGCCGTCGAGGACGCCACGCAGGCCCCACGGGACGTAGCGCATGAACCATTCGATTTCGTCGGAGACGTCGTAGTCCGGACTCGGATCCATTGGTCCACCCATCTGGTCGCGACTTCGGTCGTCAAACGAGTGTAGTCCCATCCGAGTCGCTGCGACACCCGCCATCATGCCTAAACTGTCCAACCAGTTGATTGATAATTAGCCTGGTTCGGGGCCCACCCGCCCTGCCGGCAGCGAAGATAGTGAGTATAGATGCCATCCGAGAACGGGCTGACGCGCCGCGAGGAATTGCTGGCCGTTGCGACCAAGCTGTTCGCCGCGCGCGGCTATCACGGTACCCGGATGGACGACGTAGCCGATGTGATCGGACTGAACAAGGCGACCGTCTACCACTACTACGCCAGCAAGTCGCTGATCCTGTTCGACATCTACCGGCAGGCCGCCGAGGGCACGCTGGCCGCCGTGCACGACGATCCATCGTGGACCGCGCGGGAAGCGCTGTACCAGTACACCGTTCGCCTGCTTACTGGGATCGCGGCTAATCCCGAGCGCGCCGCCGTGTACTTCCAGGAGCAGCCCTACATCGCCGAGTGGTTCACCAGCGAACAGGTTGCCGAAGTCCGCGAGAAGGAGGCCCAAGTCTATGAGCACGTGCACGGGCTCATCGACCGCGGCATCTCCAGCGGCGAGTTCTATGAATGCGATTCGCACGTGGTGGCCCTGGGCTACATCGGGATGACGCTGGGCAGCTACCGCTGGCTGCGGCCAAGCGGGCGGCGCACCGCGAAGGAGATCGCCGCCGAGTTCAGCACCGCGCTGCTGCGGGGCTTGATCCGCGACGAGACCATCCGCGAGCATTCCCCGCTCGGACCCGCGAGCTGAGCGGGTCCCCGCGGGTCAATTCAGAACCGGCGGAATCAATTCCAGGACACCCCCGGCGTCGCCGCTGAGGGTGGACAGCAACGTCGTGCTCGACTGGCCGAGGAAGAAATTCAGGTGCGGATCCAGGGATGGAACGTACGGGTAGGTAGTCGGCGTGTCCGATGCCGGCAGCCAGCCGACATCCACGAGGGCACCCTTGACTCCCTGCACGGCCCCGATGGCCAGGTCGGGGACGATCGTGAACGGGTCACCTACGGAGAACAGCCCGGCCGGGGTGGGCACGTTCGCGTAGTTGCCGTCGGGCCCGTAGTCCGCGTAGCCCAGGTCGACGACCACCCGCAGGTCCGGCTGGACCAGGTCGGCGAACGGGGTTCCGACATAAGGGATTTCACGAATCGGCTGCAGCAGCGGCAGATTCTGCGTCATGACCATGTAGTACTGGGTGTTGCCGCCCGAAGTCGGCAGCAGCGTGGCGCTGGCAATCTGGGTCGTCGTGAGCATGGGGTACGTACCGTGTATGTAGTAAAAGCCCATGATGGCGTTGAGGTCCGACACCACGTCGAGCGGGTACTGCGGAGCATCGGCGATGCCGTCGTATTGAAGCGTGTAAACCGTTGTGTGCCAGGGAGATTGCGGAGTCGCGCCGTTGAATGGCACGTCCAGCAGCGGGATGTAAAAGCCCGGAAACCGCTCGAGCAGACCGCCGACGGGGTTGTTCGGGTCGCCGGCCAGAATGAAGGCGAGCTGGCCGGCAGTGGGTTGTTGGGCGGCGGGCAACGCCAGTAGCGCGTTGATTTCGTCGGTGGCGATCACGGCGCTTTGGGAGTAGCCGAAAACCACCACGTTGTTGTGCAGGGTGTTGATTTGGTTGTTGATCGCGGTGTTCAGCAGGGGCACGCCCTGCGCAACGGATTGGCCGAAGGTCAAATTGCCAAGGCTGGGGGTCAGCGGCCAGAACTGCTCGGGCGTGAACAGGCTTTGCGGGACGGCTCCGGGGAAGAGGCGCTGGATGTAGGCGACGTTGACACTCCCCACGTAGGACGGGCTGGGTTGCGGGTTGGTGTTCCCGCCCATGAGCAGTGCCACCACGGGGTCGGGGGAGGTCGGCGTCACCGTCGACGTCAGCGCGCCGATGCCGGTGGACGCGCTGCCCGTCGACGTTTGTCCCAGCAGCGTGGCGGCGGTGGCCTCGGCCTGGGCGTAGGCATTGCCGGCGGCGGAAAGCGTTTGGGCGAACTCGTCATGGAAGGCCACAGCCTGGGCGATGAGCGCCCGGTATTCCCGGCCGTACGAGCTGAACAACCGCGCAATCGCCGCCGACACCTCATCTTCGGCCGCCGCTGCCAAACCGGCGGTCGGGCCTGCTGCGCTGGCGTTGGCCGCGTCGATCGCCGAGCCGATGCGTGCCACGTCGGCGGCAGTCGAAGCCAACGTCGCAGGGGCAGTGACTAAGTACGACATCTCCTCCTATCTCTGCCCCGGTCGATCCCGACGTGCCGGTCCGCCGGCATCGTCTGCCCGGACCCGAGAATGGGTGGCGTGCCCCGGCCTAATGGACCGGCGGAATCAATTCCAGGTAGGGCCCGATGGCCCCGGTCAACGTGGACAGCCCCGTCGTGCTCGACTGGACGATAGGGAAATTCAGGTGCGGGTCTAACGACGGGGCCCACGGGTAGGTGGTCGGGAACATCGACGGTGACACCAACCCGGCTTCCACCCCGATCTCGACCGCGGCACCATACGGTCCCTGCACGGCACCCAAGGCCAGGTCGGGGATGATGGTCAACGGATCGGGCACAACGAACAGCCCGGCCGGGGTGGGAATGTTCGCATAATCGCCGCCAGGTCCGTAGTCGGGGTAGCCCATGTCGACGAGCACCCGCAGATCGGGCTGGAATATGTCGGCGATCGGCGGACCGGCATAGGGGATGGCGCGAATCGGCTCCAGCAGCGGCAGGTTCTGCGTCATGATCATGTAGTACTGGGTGTTGCCGGTGTAGCCGGGAGAGGTCGGCAACGGGACAGCGTTGGCAACCTGATCGGGCGTCACAAAAACAGGCGTTCCTGGGGTTCCGTACGTATCGTGCACGAAGAAGTAGCCCATGAAGGCGTTGAGGTCCGAGACGACATTGAGCGGGTATTGCGGGAGGTCGGCGATACCGTCGTACTGGGCCGTGTAAATGACGGTCGGGTAGGGCGAATTCGGCGGAGTCGCGCCGTTGAATGCCACATCCAGGAACGGGATGTAGAAACCTGGGAAGCGCTCGAGGATGCCGCCGACGGGGTTGTTGGGATCACCAGCCAGCACGAAGGACAGCCGGCCTTGATACGGCGAGCCCGCTGCCATGAGGGCGTTGATTTCATCGGTGGCAAGCGTGGCGCTCCCCGAGACGCCGAAAACCACTGCGTGATTTGTCGTGCCGCCGAGTGTCGTGTTGATTGCGTCGTTCAGTAAGGGGACGCCCAAGGCGCGGGACTGGCCGAACGTCATATTGCCTAGGTTTGGGGTAACTGGCCAGAACTGCTCGGGCGTGAACACGCCCTGGGGGATGGCCCCCGGGTAGAGGCGTTGGATGAACGAGCTGTTGACTGCCGCCAAGTAGTCGGGGCCAGGTTGCGCCGTGCCCGTGGTCCCGAGGATCAAGGCAATTGTTGGGTCCGTGGAGGCCGACCTCACCACCGAAGTCAGCAGGCTGCTGCCGCCGGACGCGCCGCCGCCGCTGGGCGTTTGGCCGGGCACGCCCAGCGCGGCGAGTTCGAACGAGACCAGCGCTGCGCCGGCCGCGTCGGCCTGCGCGTAGGCGTTGCCCGCGGCGGCCAGCGTCTGGGCGAACGCGTTGTGGAAGGCCGCGGCCCGAGAGACGACCGCTTGGTACTCCTGGCCGTATGCGCCAAAGAGATTCGCGATCGCTGCCGACACCTCATCCTGCGCCGCCGCCAGCAGTCCGGTCGTCGGGGCCGCCGCGCTCGCACTGGCTGAGCGAATCGCCGAACCAATGCTTTCCACATCGCCGGCCGTTGACGCCAGAGTTTCAGGGGCAGCTACCAGATACGACATCTCCCTGTCCTTCCCAGAGACCGGGACTTACCCGCAACCGTGGGTCTTAGGTATTGACAGAGAGTAGAGCTGTGCTGCCCGGAAGTCTGTCGTTTTGCACAAGTTTGTCCTGTTAGGGCCCACGCTTCGCGGTGGGCCTTCCAAAAATTGTGGACTAGTGTCTAGAAAAGTTCTTGAGCGTTCGAGGGACGGAGACTCTCATGGCTATCCGTGTCGCCCACGTTGGTACCGGAAATGTCGGAAGGCTCGCCCTAGCCGGG
Source organism: Mycobacterium sp. (assembly GCA_035693385.1). Lineage (GTDB taxonomy): Bacteria > Actinomycetota > Actinomycetes > Mycobacteriales > Mycobacteriaceae > Mycobacterium. The sequence continues at coordinate 20,997 of DASSGQ010000030.1, read as the reverse complement.
CTCGTCACCAGTCCGCGGTTCAAACTGACCGGGTTGTGTGTGTCCACGCCGGAGAAGGTGGGAAAGGATGCGGGCGCGCTGTGCGGCGCCGCCGCCGTTACGGGCGTCGCGGCCGTCGACGATCTCGATGCCGTGCTCGCCACCGGTCCCGAGTGTGTCGTCTACTGCGCCATGGGCGATACCCGGCTGCCCGATGCGATGAAGGACGTCATGCGCATCCTGGCCGCGGGTGTCAACGTCGTGGGGTCGTCGCCGGGGATGCTGCAGTTTCCCTGGGGTGTGCTGCCGGACAAGTACATCGCCCGCGTCGAAGACGCTGCGCAGCAAGGTAATTCGAGCATCTTCATCAACGGCGTGGACCCCGGATTCATCAACGACCTCATTCCGTTCGCGCTTTCGGGGACCTGTCAGCGCATCGAGCAGGTGCGCTGCATGGAGATCGCCGACTACGCGACCTACGACGGGGCCGAGGTCATGCACTACATGGGATTCGGTCGGCCGCTGGACGACGTGCCCATGCTGCTGCTGCCGGGGGTGCTCAGCATCGCGTGGGGCGGCGCGATCCGTCAGCTGGCGGCCGGGCTCGGCATCGAGCTCGACGGGATCACCGAGTCGTATCAGCGTGAGCCGGCGCCGGAGGCCTTCGACATCGCCGTGGGGCGCGTGGCGGAGGGCACGATGGCCGCGCTGCGGTTCGAGATCCGCGGCATGTCCAACGGGCGTCCCGCCATCGTCATCGAGCACATCACCCGGTTGCGGCCCGACCTGCGACCCGACTGGCCGCAACCGGCTTCGGGCGGCGGCTCGTATCGCGTCGAGATCGTCGGGGAACCGTCCTATGCCGTGGACATCGTGCCGAGCAGCCGCAAGGGCGATCACAACCACGCCGCGATCGTCGGCGCGGCCGGGCGCATCGTCAACGCCATCCCGGCGGTGATCGCCGCGCCGCCGGGCATCCGGACCACGCTTGACCTTCCGCTGGTCAGCGGAAAGGGCCTTTTCGCGCCAAACAGTTTGGTGGCCACTTGAACCGAAAGGAGACCCGCGTGGGACGGGTAGCAGGCAAAGTTGCGCTGATCAGTGGGGGCGCCCGCGGAATGGGCGCCGAAGACGCGCGTCTGCTCGTGGCAGAAGGCGCCAAGGTGGTGATCGGCGACATCCTGGACAACGAGGGCAAGGCGCTTGCCGACGAGATCGGTGACGCCGCACGCTATGTGCACCTCGACGTGACACGGCCCGACCAGTGGGACGCGGCGGTCGCAACGGCCACCGGCGAATTCGGGAAACTCAACGTGCTGGTCAACAACGCTGGCATCGTGGCGCTCGGGCAGCTGAAGAACTTCGATTTGGCCAAGTGGCAGAAGGTGATTGACGTCAACCTGACCGGCACCTTCCTGGGCATGCGGGTGGCCGTCGAGCCGATGACCGCCGCAGGCGGCGGCTCGATCATCAATGTGTCGTCGATCGAGGGGTTGCGCGGCGCCCCGGCCGTGCACCCCTACGTGGCGTCGAAATGGGCGGTGCGCGGCCTGGCCAAGTCGGCGGCCCTGGAATTGGCGCCGCTGAACATTCGGGTGAACTCGATCCACCCCGGCTTCATCCGCACCCCGATGACCGCCAAGCTGCCGGACGACATGGTCACCGTCCCGTTGGGTCGCCCTGGCGAGGCTCGCGAAGTCGCGATGTTTGTGGTGTTTCTCGCCAGCGACGAGTCCTCGTACGCGACGGGCAGCGAGTTCGTCGTGGACGGGGGACTGGTGTCCGACGTGCCGCACAAACAGCTCTGAGGGCTGGGTTCGGCAAGCGGTGCTATAACCGCGAGCATGCCGCGCAGCATGGCCGACCAACTGGCCAACCACCTGGCCAACATCGTCGGATCAACTCATGTGATCACCGACCCCGACGTGCTGGCCGGCCGCAGCGTCGACCACACCGGCCGCTATCGCGGACGGGCCAGCGCGCTGGTGCGGCCGGGCTCTCCCGAGCAGGTTGCGGAGGTGCTGCGGGTGTGCCGGGACGCCGGGGCGCACGTGACGGTGCAGGGCGGTCGCACCTCGCTGGTGGCCGGCACCGTTCCCGAGTACGAAGACGTGCTGCTGTCCACCGAGCGGCTCAGCGCGGTGGGCGACGTCGACGTCGTCGAGCGCCGCGTCGCGGCCGGGGCCGGGGCCACGCTGGCCGCGGTGCAACTCGCTGCGGCGGCGGCGGGTTTGGTGTTCGGCGTGGACCTGGCCGCACGCGACACGGCGACCGTCGGCGGCATGGCCTCGACCCACGCCGGCGGGCTGCGCACCGTCCGCTACGGCAACATGGGCGAGCAAGTCGTCGGCTTACAGGTGGCACTGCCGGACGGTTCGCTGATGCGCCGGCACAGCCTGGTGCGCCGCGACAACACCGGCTACGACCTGCCGGCGTTGTTCGTCGGTGCCGAAGGCACCCTCGGCGTCATCACGTCGCTGGATCTGCGGCTGCACCCCACGCCATCGCACCGGATCACGGCGGTCTGCGGGTTCGCCGACCTCGACGCGCTGGTCGACGCCGGCCGGACATTTCGCGACGTGGACGGGATTGCGGCGCTGGAGCTGATCGACGGCCGGGCCGCGGCGCTGACCGCCGAGCATCTGGGGGTGGGCGCTCCGGTAGCCGGCGACTGGCTGCTGTTGGTGGAGCTGGCGGCCGACCAGGACCAGACCGATCGGCTCGGCGAACTGCTCGACGGCCTGCAGCTGTGCGGCGAGCCCGCCGTCGGCGTGGACGTCGCGGCGCAGCAAAGGTTGTGGCGCCTGCGCGAATCGCTCGCCGAGGTGCTCGGCGTGTACGGGCCGCCGCTGAAGTTCGACGTCTCGTTGCCGCTGGCGGCGATCGCCGAATTCGCCCGCGACGCAACGGCGTTGATCGAGGCGCGCGCTCACGACGCGCTGCGGCTGCTGTTCGGCCACATCGGGGAGGGCAACTTGCACCTCAACGTGCTGCGGGTGCCGCTCGAGCGTGAGCGCGAGCTGTACGCGCCGATGATGGACCTCATCGCCGGGAGCGGCGGCAACGTCAGCTCCGAGCACGGCGTCGGCAGCCGCAAGCGCGCCTATCTCGGGATGTCGCGGGAGGCCGCCGATATCGCAGCGATGCGCACGGTCAAGGCCGCGTTGGACCCGACCGGTTATCTGAATGCCGCGGTGCTGTTCGACTGACCCGTCGCGAGGGTGCGCAATTGCGCGCGCCGGCCGGCGCGGGCTATTCGGCCGGAGCCTTGATCCCGACGGCGTGCCGCAGCTGCGCCAGAAACTGGGCGGCGTCGTCGCTGCGAACGATGTAGTGCGAGATGGCGATCCGGATCACCGTAGCCGCTTTCACCGCGGCGTTAGGCCCGGGAAGCAGCCGTTCGAGTCCCTCCCGCATCTGCGGGATGGCGCGGGACACCTGAGCGATGACGTGCTCGGGCTCGACATCGACCATCCGCACACCCGAATACGAGTGCTGGTATTCGACGATGAATCGCAGCGCGGCGTCGAGCCTGTCCGTCCCCTTCAGCCCGGCGGTCGCCTTGGCCAGGCCGCTTTCGAAGACCTGTCGCTCGTAGCGCGAGAACGCGGACAGCAGCTCTTCCTTGGACGCGAACCAGCGGTACAGCGTCGGCCGCGAGACCCCGGCCTGGTTGGCCACGTCCGAGAGGCTGAGCTTGGTTTTGCCGTTGCGGCCCAGGACCTCGGCGGTGGCCGCGAGGATCCGCTGACGCGTCGAGGTGTCGGTCACGGTTGTGTCAGCCGGGGGTGCCTGGCTCATGTCTGTCGCTCCCACCTCAGGATCGGCCCGGGCGCCGGCGCACCAGCACCGACTGCTGGATGGCGCCGACCGCGCCCTGTTCGTCAAACAGCGTGCCAATTGTCGTACCGACGCCGTCCGGCCCGTAGCTGGTCTCGGCGCGAATCCCGATCCATTCGCCGTCGGGGATGCGGAACACGTGCACGGCCAGGTCGATGTTGAGGAACGTCCACTTGGTGATGTTCAGCTTGCTGCCGATGCCGTTGGCGCAGTCGGCCACCGCGAAGAGCCGTTCCAGCGGTGTCATGGCCTCGCCGCCGACCAGGTCAACGGTCGGAGTGATCCAGGATTCTCCCGGGCCAGCGGTCAGCGGTTCGGTCAGCCACAGCCAGTCCAGGCTGTGCACGTAATTGCGGTCCCACATCAGTGCCTTCATGTTGCGGCTGCTCGCCTCGGTCCTCGGCCGGGGCAGGGGTGCCGCGGCGTGCGTCAGCGACCGGGTGTCCTGCTGCTGCAAGCGCCACCCGCTGGCGCGCGCGACCGGCCGGGGATCGCCATCGGGACCGGGGGCCAGGATCTCGGCGCCGACCAGCTCGATCTGTTTGCCGCCGCGGAGCAGTTGCGAGCTGACCCACAGGTCGCCGTCGGCCGGCACTCCGCCCAGCAGGTCGATGACGACCCTGGACAGCCGGGTGTCGTCGCGCCGCTCGCACCGTTCCAGCGCCCGGACCAGTAGCGCCGACACCGGTCCGCCGTGCTGTATCGCGGCCGACCAGGTGCCGCGGGCCAGGTCGGTCGCCCTGAACTTCTCTCCTTGCGCGTCAGTGCCATCGATCAGCTCGTAGTAGGAGTCCGTCACTCGTCAACCTCTCGGGATGTCTCAGGGCAGGCCGGCGCCGGGGCTGCCGACCTGCACGGCGTCCAGTCGCGATAGCCGGGTGCCGACCAGATGCTGCGGATACGCGTCGGTGCTCGACAGCAGAAACAGTGTGCGGCGTGTCGGGCCGCCGAGCGCGCAGGCGATGGCAACCCGCTCGCCCATGTCGATGCGATCCGTCACGCCGCCGCCTTCGACGATCCGCGCGAATTGGTGAGCCAGCGTCATCGATGTCCACACGCCACCGTCGGCATCGAGCGCGATACCGTCGGGCGGCCCGTCGAGGCCGTCGGCGAAGACCCGGCGTTCACCGAGCGCGCCGCCCTCGCCGATGCTGAACGCGGTCAGCCGCCGGCCGGTCGACTCGGCGACGATCAGCGTGGTGCGGTCCGGCGTGATGACCATGCCGTTGGGAAAGTCGAGGTCTTCGGCGACGACGGTGGCGGTGTCGTCGGGGTCGAGCCGGATGATCACGCCAGCCGAGAAGGCCTGGGACCCGATGTAGGCACGTCCTTCGTCGTCGACGACCATGTCGCCGAGGTGGGCCGGCGCCAGGCCGGTGAGATCGGCGATGCCGACCACGCATTCGCCGTCATACCGCAACACCTGCCGGTCTTCGGTCGAGGCGATGAGCAGCGAACCGTCGGGCCGAAACCCCAGACCCGAAGGGGAGTGCCCCGGCAGCGGCAACGTGGTCAGCGTGCCACGCATGTCCGCGGTGTGTACTGCCGCACCCAGCCTGTCCGAGAACCACAGCAGCCCCTCGAACCAGCGTGGCCCCTCGCCGAAGCAGAACCCGTTGGCCAGTGGTTCGGGTGTCATTCGCTCGCGCCTTTACAAAACACCGCAAAAGTGTCACGCACCGCGGGTCCCGGTGTCAATCCGGCGCGTCCTGCGGGTTTGCTTTACAAACTGTACACAAAGTGTCACGCTTTGCCCTGGGCTGATGGCGAGAGGCTGGGGCGGATTTGACCAATATTTCCCGCGAATCCGAGCAGGCGCAGTGGTCCGTCGAGAGCCTGTTGGGCCTATTTGACGTGCGGGCCGACGGGCCCGACCGGTTCGTCGGCAACACCGGCGGTGACGTCGGGGCCGGCCAGGACGGCCGGCAGGTGGTGGAGGGCACCCAGGTGCTTGCGCAGGCGATTGTCGCCGCGGCGAAACGGTTCCCGGACAAGTCGGTGCGCTCGGCGCACGCGGTGTTCTCCCGCGCCGTCGCCGTCGGGCCGCCGATCGAACTCGTGCTCGACGTCGTTGCCGAGGGCCGGTCCACCGCCACCGCGGTCGTCGCCGTGCACCAGCACGGGCGGCGCTGCCTGAGCATCACGGTGCTGGCCGACGTCCCGACCGGCGACGTCATCCGCCACCAGCTGCCGCTGCCGGACGTGGCCGCGCCCGCCGATGCAAACCACTGCGAGATGCCGATGACCGGGCGCCAACTGCGGCTCGTCGATGTCGTCGACGTCAACAGCCCCGACGAGGTGGGGCCGCCGGAGCTGTACGCGTGGCTGCACTACGACTCGATACCTACCCGCGACGATCTGGCCAAGGCGCTGGTCGCGTACTTCACCGGGCACCTGGGGATCTCCACCACCATGCGGGCGCACGAGGGCATCGGCACCAGCCAGGCCCACCTCACGGTGTCGACCGCGCCGATGAGCATCTCGGTCGCGTTCCACGAACCGGTGCGCTGGGACGGCTGGCTGCTGTACACCCACGAGAGCACCCAGGTCGGCGCGGGCATGTCCTACGTGCGGGGCACCGTGCACGCGCAGGACGGGGAACTGCTGTGTTCCTTTGCCCAGGAGGCGCTGATCCGCCCGCTGCGCACCGCCGACAACGCGATCGACTCCCGCGCACGGTTCTAGCGCGGGGCAAAACCACATGTACTTCACCATCACCCACCCGATACACACCCATCCCTACAACCCTGAGCTGCTGAGCGGGGAAGGCATTGCGACGGTGGCTGCCGCTGCCGAAGCGGCGGGGATTCACGGCTTCGGCTTCACCGATCACCCGGCGCCCTCCCAGCGATGGTTGGAGGCCGGCGGACACGACGCCCTGGATCCCTTCGTCGCGTTGGGTTTCGCGGCGGCCAGGACCACCACGCTGCGGCTGATCCCCAACATCGTGGTGCTGCCGTACCGAAACCCGTTCGTGGTGGCCAAGTCCGGCGCCTCGCTGGACCTGCTGTCGGGTGGCCGCTTCACGCTCGCGGTCGGGGTGGGGTATCTCAAGCGCGAGTTCGCGGCGCTGGGCGTGAGCTACGACGAGCGCGCCGAGCTGTTCGACGAAGCGCTGCAGGTCATCAAGGCGATCTGGACCAGCGACGACATATCGTTCGAGGGAAAGCATTTCAGCGCGCGCGGCGTCACCGCGCACCCGCGACCGATCAGCAGCCCGCCGATCTGGATTGGCGGCAACACGGCGGCCTCGCGCCAGCGGGTGGCGCAGCACGGCGACGGCTGGTGCCCGTTCCCCGCCCCGGCCCGGCTCGCCCAGACGGCGGGCACCGCGGTCATCGACTCGGTGCAGCGCCTCGGCGAGACCATCGACGATCTGCGGCGCAGATGCGATGCGGCGGGCCGGGATTGGTCCGCGATTGACATCACGTTCGCTAACTTCGCCGGCGGTAGTCCGGCGAACGACGAGTTCAACGCCGACGCCTACCTGGACGGCCTGGAAAAGCTTGCGGCACTGGGAGTGACGTGGGTCAGCGTCGGGCTGCCCGGTGACAGCATGGTGCACGCGCTGGAGACGCTGCAACGCTTCCGCACCCTCGTGATCGACGCGATCTAGATGGACTTCTCCCGCGTCGAACTCTGCGCCGAGGACCAGGATTTTCTCGACCAGACCCGGGCGTTCATCAGCAAGCACGTCACCGACGAGGTACTGCGCCACGACAGGGAGTTCGGCGAAAACTTCGACGAGGACGTACATCTGGCGCTGGGTGAGGCGGGCTACCTGGCCTCGGACTGGAAGCAGGAGTCCGAAGGCGGGTTCAGCCCCGTGCGCCGGCGAATCTTTGCACTCGAAATCGCCAGGGCACACACGCCGTGGTACCACTGGGGCACCACGTCCGCCGTTGCCCGGCTGGTACAGCAATTCGGCGCACCGGAACTGGCCGGCAAGGTGATACCGGGCGTGCTGTCCGGCGAAATCCGGCTGTGTCTGGGATACACCGAACCCGAGGGCGGTTCGGATGTCGCCACCTGCAAGACCCGGGCGGTGCGCGACGGCTCAGCAGACGGGGCGTGGGTCATCAACGGCTCCAAGATGTTCACCTCGAACGCACAGAACTCCAGGTACGTCTTTCTGCTCACCAACACCGACCCCGAAGGTCCGAAGCACAAGAATCTGACCATGTTTCTGGTGCCTCTCGACTCCCCGGGCATCGAGATTCAGGGCGTCCGGACCCTCGACGGCGACCGCACCAACATCGTCTACTACAGCGACGTCCGCGTCGACGACCTCTACCGCATCGGTGAGGTGAATGGCGGCTGGACGGTGATGCGCTCCGCGCTGGCCTCCGAGCACGGCATCGTCGATCCGGAAGACCATGGCTTACAACACATCGCGGCAATGGCAGGCCACGGCGACGTGATGGCCGAGGTGGTCGACACCGTCGCGGCCATAGCTGGCCGAGCCGGCCCGGACGGGAGGCGCCAGTTGGACGACGACTCGGTGAAGTACCGGCTGGGACGCAGCTTCGCCCGGATGGAGGCGGCGCTGTCGACGCCCGGCATGTTCGGCCGCGTCGCGATCGCGCAGACGATGCGCGACATCTCCGGTGACATGATGGACATCCTGGGAACGGCATCAGCGCTGCCCACCGATGCCCACGGCTCTGCCGGTGACGGTGCGGCGGAACACCTTTACCGGCTGGCGTTACCGCTGGGGATCTACGGCGGCACCCTGGAGGTCTTCCGCAACATGATCGCCCAGCATGAGCTCAAGCTGGGCCGCCCAACTACGGCGGGTGAGCGGTAGTTCGGCGACGACGTCGACGCGTTCGGTGTCGAAGCTGAGGAAACCCTTGATTCCGAGGCTTTCCGGGAACGGATCCTCGTAGCTCCAGGCGGCGTCATCGATGACGAGGCCGTTCAGTGTGACGGCCCAATACGTCGCGAAGCCTTTGTAGTTGCAGTAGCTCGTCGTCTTCGTGCGTTGCAGCAGATCGGTGCGCACCCGCGCGGGATCGACGTAAAGCCTTGGTTCGAGGGCGGTTTCGAAAAGGATCACCGTGTCTTCGGTGTCCACCAGCGTGGTGCCGGCGACCGCGACGCGCAGGCGGCGCTTCGTCGGGCGGCAGTCGACGCGGTGGTAGGGATTCGGCGGATAGTGGACGAGTTGGCGGCCTTCTTCCAGCCAGGTGTCGACGGCGTCCCAGGGCACATGGACGTAGCCCGGGGCCTCCGGGACCGGCTCGCTGGGCACGTCGCCAACCTCGTCGACCGGGAAGACGTAGCTGAGCGGATGACCGCGCCGGTGCACCATCAGCGCCTGCTCGGTATCGATCACCGCGCGCCCGCCGCGGAAAGCCTGGACGCGTCGCGGATGCGGCTCGATGTAGACCCCGATGTAGGGGGCGTCGGCGGGTAGCGGGGGCGAGAACCGCCCGGCCGGATCGTTGCTGAGCGGACCACGTCCGGCTACTAACGTCATGGTGATCCTTTCCGCCTTCAATGGCGGCCAGGTCCAACGATACGGCCGAACCGGTGCCCCGCAGGCGGGCTGTGCGCCGAACCCCGCAGCGTCCCATGGGGTTTCTTGAGACAACGGTGAGGAAACGGCCAGATCACAAACCTTGATCTAACCGTGTTGTTCCTGTGACTTAAGTAGTCCATCGTTACCAAAGTGAAATGAGTACACATCTGTTTCTGTTATTCCTGTTATTCCTGTTATCGCCGAGGGGCCAATGAAATGACTGCACCGATGACGTACCCTGCGTGGGCCGAGCAGACGGCCCATCGCACCTCAGAGATCCGCCCGACCGCAGGATGGCCGGCTCGGATCAACGCGATGCTTCGTCCGCTGGTGGTCGCGGTCGGCATCATCACCGCGGGGGCAACGTCGCTGCCGATGGCGCACGCCGACCCGCCCCCGGGCGTGCCGCCGAACAACATCGGCTTCGGTAACAACGGCCCGACGAGCAACGCCCTCGCCGGAATGGGGCAATCCATCTGCCCGATGCTCGTGCAGCCGGGCGCGACCGTCGCCTCGATAGCGTCACAACTGTCGGGAAGCACGGGACTTCCGCCAGGCCTCGTCGGATTGGCCGCCAGCATGGCGATACAAATGGGATGCCCGGGCTTCATGAACTCGCTCGCCAACGGCCAGATACCCGGCCCTTTACAAGGCCCTTTGCAGGGCCTGGCCGGCAATCCCGGCTCGCCCAGTCCGTTCCAATTGCCGGGGGCCAATCCCGCCCAAGGCGTGCCGCTCTCGCCGCCGGGAGCGAATCCCGCCCCGGGCGTGCCGCCCTCGCTCCGCGGTACCGGCCCCGCCGTGCCGGCCGCAGCGACGAGCGAGTTGAGGATGCCCTTCATGTAAGTGGCCCGAAGTACGCCGACCAGACGCCCGGGCGGTCCGACCGCGGAGTAGGAACGTAGCCATGGCCGGACCGGTACAAGGCATCAAGGTCGTCGAGCTCGGGGTCTGGGTGGCCGCACCGGCTGCCGGGGGCATCCTGGCCGACTGGGGCGCCGACGTCATCAAGATCGAGCCGCCGACCGGTGACCCGGGGCGCATGTTCGGCCGGATGCTGGGCTGCGATCTCGGCGTCAACCCGCCGTTCGAAATGGACAACCGCTCCAAGCGCAGCATCGTCTTGGACCTCACCGGTGCAGCGGGCCGCGACACCGCGTTCGAATTGCTCTCTGATGCAGACGTTTTCCTGACCAATGTGCGGCCCGGCGCGTTGGTACGTCTGGGGATGGACTTCGCGTCGGTGTCGGCCCGCAACCCGCGCCTGGTCTACGGGCTGATCACCGGGTACGGCGAAACCGGTCCCGACGCCGACCGTGCCGCCTACGACGTCGCCGCGTTCTGGTCCCGCGCCGGTGTGGCCCATCTGCTGACCCGGCCCGGCGATACACCCCCGTTCCAGCGCGGCGGGATGGGCGACCACTCGGCCGGCATGACTTTGGCCGCGGCCGTCTGTGCGGCGCTGCTCGCCCGCGAACGCACCGGGACGGGTCAGCTGGTCACCACTTCGCTGTACCGGCAGGGCGTCTACACCGTCAGCTTCGACCTCAACACGTATCTGATGACCGGCCAGCCGATCGCGATCGGGCAACGCGAATCGATGGGCAACCCGTGCATGAACAACTATGCCGCCGGCGACGGGCGGCGTTTCTGGATCGTCGGGCTGCAAGGTGATCGGCACTGGCCCCCGCTGTGCCGCGTCGTCGGCCACCCCGAGTGGGGCGACGATCCCCGCTTCCGCGACGCCCGGGACCGCGCCGCGAATGCGGTGCAGCTCATTGCCGAGCTGGACGAGATCTTTGCAACGCGCACGCTCGACGAATGGGCGCAGATCTTCGCGGGCGAACCGGATTTCTTCTGGTCGCCGGTCAACACACTCGAGGACGTCGTGGCCGACGAGCAGTTCTACGCCGCGGGGGGCTTGGTGGACGTCCCTGTCGATGCGCCGGACGGCGAGGTCAGCGTCGGGATGGTGGCCACGCCCGCAGATTTCCACGGCACACCGTGGGCACCGCGTTCTGCGGCACCGCAACTGGGACAGCACACCGACGAGGTTCTCGCCGAACTCAAGGCCCGATCCGGGTCGTGATCGGGCCGTCGAATCTTTACAAATTCTGGCTTAAATGTCACGCTGTCGGATGAGTCACCCGACTCGTCGACCGGGCCGGTCCCGGCATCGGCGCTGCGTGGGGCGGCAGCTCACAACAAGGAGCCCAAGCGCTGCAGGGTAACGCCAACGCGCCCCGCGGCGCGGCGGTGAGGAACGGATTGATGGTCACTTCAACGTTCGGCATCAGCCAGAACAGCCGGATTGCCGTCGGACCGGCAACGCGCGCTGAGGGCGAGTGTCTGAAATATCGACTCGACGTCATCGCGGCGAGCGCCGCGGACGTCGTGGCGTCGGCGGGGGGCTGGCTCTACGACCGGGCAATGGCCGGCTGGGAGGTGACGGTGCTGCTGCAGCACAGCTGCGACACCCGCTCGCTGCGGATTCTCGGTGTGCAGGCCCTGGACCCCGAGTCGGAGCCGGCGGCACGGTTCGCCTTGACGGGGCCGACGAGCCAGAGCCTGGCGGTCAGCGCCGAGGCTTTCACCACCGACGCGCGCGTGCGCGCCAAGGTGCTCGAGTCGCTGGACGACCGGTTGACCGAAGTCGCGTTGTGGGGCCGAGCGCCTCAAGGGTGGCCGTTGGGCGTCAATCGCGCCATGACCCGGGCTCAACACGTGCTCAGCGCGGCGGCCCGCAAATTCAAGGGTTATGCGCTCGCGGCGGCCGGGATCGGCTGTCAGTCGGTCGATCCCACCGAGACGCTGCTGTGTGATGGCCGCTCACCGGTCGTTTCAGGGCTGATCCGGCTCGATTAGCGCCCTGCACCACAAATACGGCCACACTGCTCTACCGCCGTGCAGGGGTACGCCCCCTCCGGATGTTGGACATGCTGGAATACAGCCATGGCTTCAGGTCCATCGGTTCCGAAGGTCCCCGCGGTCCCGCCCGCGCCGGACGAGCTCACCAGCGACGACTTCCCCCTGCTGTGGCCGGTGGGAACCCGGTGGGCCGACAACGACATGTTCGGCCACCTCAACAACGCCGTCTACTACGAGATCTTCGATACCGCGATCAACGCCTGGATCAACACGACCGTCAGCGTTGATCCGATGACCGCGTCCGCCCTCGTCGTCGTCGCCGAGTCGGGTTGTCGCTACATGTCCGAACTCCATTTCCCGGAAACCCTCGCGGTGGGCATCTCGGTGACGCGGCTGGGCCGCAGCAGCGTCACCTACCGGCTCGGCGTGTTTCGCGCCGACCACCGACAACCCGGCAACGGCTCCGGGGGTCCTACGGCCGGCGGGGAACCGATCGCGGCGGTGGGGCACTGGGTGGACGTCTACGTGGATCGGGCCAGCCGCAAGCCGGTCCCAATTCCCGACGCCATCCGCTCACTGCTGTCGACAGTCTGCGTGGACCACTAGCCTGAAATCGCGCCCGGCGCGGTCGGTTTCGGCGCAGCCGCAGCGCCGACCACAGCGCGGAGGGCCGCCGGGTGCCCGGTTATGCTTCGCCAATGCCAGTTTTGAGCAAGACCGTCGAGGTCAGTGCCGATGCCGCGACGATCATGGCCATCGTCGGCGATTTCGAGGCGTACCCGCAATGGAACGAGTCGATCAAGGGCCTGTGGGTGCTCGCCCGCTACGACGACGGGCGGCCCAGCCAGCTGCGGCTCGACACCGAGGTCCAAGGCATGCACAGCACCTTCATCCAGGCGGTCTACTACCCGGGGGCAAACCAGATCCAGACCGTCCTGCAGCAAGGTGACCTGTTCTCCAAGCAGGAACAACTGTTCAGCGTGGTGGGAACCGGGGCATCGAGTTTGCTCACCGTGGACGTTGACGTCGAGACCACCATGCCGGTGCCCGCGCCGGTGGTGAAGCAGCTCCTCCACAACGTGCTCGACCATCTCGCGGAAACCCTGAAGCAGCGCGCCGAGCAGCTATCCGGCAACTAGGGCCCGGGTCAACCGAAAACGCCCGCCCGGTCCAGCATCTCGGTCGACCGATTCGCCTGATCGGTGAACTGCCAGACGGTGTGCTCGATCACGGCGGCAGCGTCGCGCCGACGCAGCGCGGCGATCAGCCGCCGATGACTGTCGACCGCGGCCGCACCCCACCGCGGATCGGCGGCGTACACCAGCACGGGCATGTAGCGCGCTGCGTTCAGCAGGAACCACGCCAATTTGATCCGGCCGCCGGCCTGGTTGAAGGCGCGATGGAACGCGAACTCGTTGCCCGCAGTGGCCTCGGCGTCACCGGACCCGACGGCTGTCGCCAGCGCATCGTTGATGCGCTCGAGCTCGTCGATCTCGGCGTCGGTGATGTGATCGGTCGCGGCGGCGGCCAGCTCCCTGACGATGGTCGCCTGCAGCCAGAAGATGTCGGCGACGTCCTGCCGGGTCAGCGGCAGCACGACGTGACCGCGGTGCGGCTCAAGCTGCACCATGCCCTCGCCGCGTAATTTCAGCAGAGCCTCGCGCACCGGCGTGACGCTGACCCCGAGCTCCGCTGCGGTCTCATCCAGACGGATAAACGTTCCCGGGCGCAATGTCCCGGACATGATTGCCGCCCGCAAGTGGCCCGCTACTTCGTCGGACAACTGCGCCCGGCGCAGTGGCCGCTGGGTCTTCGGCCTCATCGATATCGGCGTGTTCACGTCAGCTGTCAGGGGCTTTCGGGGCTCTTAGGGGGTCTATAGGGGCCGGCGGGTTTTGACAGGGCTTGTCACCGGGGCGTCGACGCCATAGTGTGACCCACACCACACCATGTTTTATCAAATATCAACGTGACGCAAGCGGTGCGCGAGTGAAGGGAGGCGTGAGTTGACCGCGCGATTGGCCAGCCATCCGACACTGGCATCACTGCTGACGGAGCAGCCGTACCTGGCCCGTCGGCAGAACTGGGTCAACCAACTCGAACGGCACGCGCTGATGCAGCCGAACCGGACGGCGCTGCGGTTTGTGGGGAAAACCGTCACGTGGGACGGCCTACATCGCAGGGTCGTGGCGCTGGCCGATGCGTTGAGCCGTCGGAGAGTCGGCTTCGGCGACCGGGTCATGATCTTGATGCTCAACCGCACCGAATTCGTCGAGTCGGTGCTGGCCGTCAACTCGCTCGGGGCCATCGCGGTCCCGCTGAATTTCCGGCTCACTCCCGCCGAAATCGCCTTCCTCGTGGAGGACTGCCAAGCGCGGGCGGTGATCACCGAATCGGTGCTTGCCCCGGTGGCGACCGGCGTCAGAGCAATCCAGCCGTTGCTTGAAATGATCGTCGTGGCCGGGGACGCGACCGAGGACGGCCTTCTTGGCTACGAAGACCTCATTAGCGAGCCCGGCGATTCCCACGGACCCGTCGACATCCCGGACGAGTCGCCGGCGCTGATCATGTACACGTCGGGTACCACCGGCCGGGCCAAAGGCGCGGTGCTCACCCACGCCAACTTGACCGGCCAGACGATGACCGGGCTGTACACCAACGGCGCAGATATAGATAGTGACGTCGGTTTCGTCGGCGTCCCGTTCTTCCACATCGCCGGAATCGGCAACCTGCTGACCGGGATGTTGCTCGGTCTCCCCACGGTGATCTATCCGCTGGGCGACTTCGACCCCGCGCAACTGCTCGACGTGTTGGCCGCGGAGAAGGTCACCGGCCTCTTCTTGGTTCCGGCGCAATGGCAGGCGGTCTGCGCCGAACAACGGGCGCGACCCCGCGAGCTGAGGCTGCGGGTGATGTCGTGGGGGGCCGCGCCGGCACCCGACGCGTTGCTGCGCGAGATGTCGGCGACGTTCCCGGGAACCCAGGTGCTGGCCGCGTTCGGCCAGACAGAGATGTCACCGGTGACGTGCATGCTGCTCGGCGACGACGCAATCCGCAAGCGTGGATCGGTCGGGAAGGTGGTCCCCACGGTCGCCGCGCGGGTGGTCGACGAAAACATGAACGACGTGGCCATCGGCGAGGTGGGCGAGATCGTCTACCGGGCGCCCACGTTGATGAGCGGCTACTGGAACCAACCCGTGGCCACGGCCGAGGCGTTCGCGGGTGGTTGGTTCCACTCCGGAGATCTCGTCCGGATGGACCGGGACGGCTACGTGTGGGTGGTCGATCGCAAGAAGGACATGATCATCTCCGGCGGCGAGAACATCTACTGCGCCGAGGTGGAGAACGTGCTCGCCGACCATCCGCGCATCGTCGAGGTCGCCGTCATCGGCCGGGCCCACGAGAAGTGGGGTGAGGTGCCGGTGGCGATCGCGGCCGTCACCGGCGACGACCTGCGGCTCGAGGACCTGGCCGAATTTCTGGCCGAGCGGCTGGCGCGCTACAAGCACCCCAAGGCGCTGGAGATCGTCGATGCGCTGCCCCGCAACCCGGCGGGAAAGGTTCTCAAGACCGAATTGCGTTTGCGCTATGGAACGCCCCTAACTTGAAGGACGCACGTTGTCAATGGGTTTTACCACTAGAAAGGAATGCTCACGAAACCTGTAACGTTTGCTCGCTTTTGGCGAAGGTCTAATTGTGCGGATGCTGTTCACACGTGCACGGCCATCGGGTACATTCCTGTGGTCTCCGTTACTACTTGCTGGTAGGGAGACGATGGTCACATTCGTAGGGTCGGGGCAAGGAGGGGCCGTGCGACACGATCCCGCGCAGCGTTGCGACGGACGTGGTGCTGCCCTGAGGGTGCGACGATGACGGCGACCCAGCCGCGGCTGGGCAGCTACCTCCGCGACCAAATGCAGACGCCGCTGACCATGATCGGCGGGTTCTTCCGGATGTGCGTGCTCACCGGAAAGGCGCTGTTCCGTTTTCCCTTCCACTGGGGCGAGCTGCTCGAGCAGTGCTGGTTCATCACCCGGGTCGCGTTCCTGCCGACGATCATGGTCTCGATACCGGTAACCGTGATGTTCATCTTCACGCTCAACATCCTGCTCGGCGAGGTCGGCGCTTCCGACATCTCCGGGGCGGGCGCGGCGATCGGCACGGTCACCCAGATCGGCCCGATCGTCACGGTGTTGGTGGTCGCCGGCGCCGGGTCGACCGCCATCTGCGCGGACCTGGGCGCTCGCACCATCCGCGAGGAGATCGACGCCCTGGAAGTCCTTGGCATCGACCCCATCCACCGGCTGGTGGTGCCCCGGGTGATCGCCGCGACCCTCGTCGCCACGCTGCTCAACGCACTGGTGATCACAGTCGGCCTGGTGGGTGGCTTCATCTTCGGCGTGTTTCTGCAGAACGTATCGCCGGGCGCGTACCTGTCCACACTGACTCTGATCACGGGCCTGCCTGAGGTGGTCATCGCCGAGGTCAAGGCCGCGACGTTCGGACTCATCGCCGGCCTTGTCGGCAGTTACCGCGGGCTGACCGTGCGTGGCGGCGCCAAGGGCCTGGGCACCGCCGTCAACGAGACCGTGGTGCTGTGTGTGGTCGCGCTGTATGCGGTGAACGTCGTGCTGACCACCATCGGTATCCGGTTCGGAACGGGGCACTGACATGTCGACGGCTCAGGTATTTCGCGCCCGCTTCCCCCAGGCCTCCGCCGCCGTCAACCGTTACGCCGGGGCCACGACCCGGACGCTGGACACGCTGGGGCAGATGGGCTGGTTCAACGTCGTCGCCATTACCGACACTCCCTTCGCGATGCGCCGCTACCGCAAGGAGACACTGCGGCTGATCGCCCAGATCGGCATGGGCACCGGTGCGATGGCCGTCGTCGGCGGCACCGTCGCGATCGTCGGATTCGTGGTGTTGTCCGCCAGCTCGCTGGTCGCCATCCAGGGCTTTGCGTCGCTGGGCTATCTCGGTATCGAGGTGTTCACCGGGTTCTTCGCCGCACTGATCAACGTGCGCTTCGTCGCGCCGGTTGTTTGCGGTATCGCGCTGGCGGCCACCGTCGGCGCCGGCGCCACCGCCGAACTGGGCGCCATGCGGATCAGCGAGGAGATCGACGCCCTGGAAGTGATGGGCATCAAGTCGATCGCCTTCCTGGCGTCAACGCGGATCGTGGCCGGGTTCGTGGTGATCATCCCGCTGTACTCGCTGGCGATGCTGATGTCGTTCATCTCTCCGCAGATAGTCACGACGGTGTTGTACGGGCAGACGTCGGGCACCTATGACCACTATTTCCGAACGTTTCTCCGGCCCGGCGACGCGTTCTGGTCGTTCGTCGAAGTGCTCATCATCTCGGTGGTGGTGATGACCACCCATTGCTACTACGGATACAACGCCGGCGGCGGGCCGGTCGGCGTGGGCGAGGCGGTGGGGCGATCGATGCGGTTCTCGTTGGTCTCGGTGAATGTCGTCGTCCTGCTCATAGCGCTGGCGATCTACGGCGTTAACCCCAACTTCGCGCTGGCGGTGTAGCCGCGATGACAGCGCCCGCAGGGAAGGTAAACGCAGCCCGCACCCCGCCGTACAAGGCCGCGGGCCTGGTGCTGGTGGTCGTGAGCGTCCTGGTGCTGTGGTTGGTCTATATGCAGTTCCGGGGAAATTTCACGCCCAAGACGCATTTGACGATGTTATCGACGCGAGCGGGTTTGGTGATGGACCCGGGGGCGAAGGTCACCTACAACGGGGTGGAGATCGGCCGGGTGGCCACCATCTCGGAGGTGAGCCAGGACGGCAAGCCGGCCGCCAAGTTCCGGTTGGACGTGTATCCGCGCTACCTGCAGCTGATTCCGGCCAACGTGGATGCCAACATCCGGACCTCCACGCTGTTCGGCGGTAAGTACGTGTCGCTTACTGCACCGAAGAACCCGTCGCCGCAGAGGATCACGCCGCAGAACGTCATCGACGCGAGATCGGTGACGACAGAGCTCAACACGCTGTTCCAGACCGTCACCTCCATCGCGGAGAAGGTGGACGTGGTCAAGCTGAACCTGACGTTGAGCGCCGCCGCCCAAGCGCTGACCGGGCTGGGCGACAAGTTCGGGGAGTCGCTGGTCAAGAGCAACGTGATCCTCGACGACGTGAACCCGCAGATGCCGCAGATCCGCCACAACTTCTCGCAGTTGGCGAACCTGGCCGACGTCTATGCCAACGCCTCGCCGGATTTGTTCGACTTCCTCAACAACGCGGTGGTCACGTCGCGCACCATCAACCAGCAGCAAAAGGATTTGGACCAGGCGTTGTTGTCGGCGGCAGGGTTCGGTAACACCGGCGCCGACATCTTCGAGCGCGGCGGGCCGTATCTGGCGCGTGGAGCCGCCGACCTGGTGCCCACCGCGCAGCTGCTGGACACCTACAGCCCGGCGGTGTACTGCACGATCCACAACTATCACGACATCGAGCCCAAGGCCGCGGCCTACCTGGGCGGCAACGGCTATTCGCTGAATGACCACGCCGAGTTGCTGTCGGGGTTGGGGCTGTTCTTGAACCCGGTGGCCGCGGTGGCCGCCATCGGATCGATGTTCGGCGGGTTGGCCGGTGTGGTCGGCGGGGCGCCGAACCCCTATATCTGGCCGGAGAACCTGCCGCGGGTGAACGCGCGCGGCGGACCGGGCGGGGCCCCGGGTTGTTGGCAGCACATCACCCATGACCTGTGGCCCGCGCCGGAGTTGGTGATGGACACCGGCAACAGCATTGCGCCTTATAACCACCTCGACACCGGTTCCCCCTACGCGATCGAGTACGTGTGGGGCCGTCAGGTAGGGGATAACACGATCAACCCATGAAAAACACCGGGACCCTCATCCGACTCGGCATCGTCTCCACGGTGCTGCTGCTCTTCACGGTCATGATCATCGTGGTCTTCGGTCAGCTGCGTTTTGACCGGACCACCGGCTACTCGGCGGAATTCAGCAATATCAGCGGTCTGCGGCAAGGCCAGTTCGTGCGGGCCTCGGGGGTGGAGATCGGCAAGGTCGCCTCGATGCATTTGATCGACGGCGGCAAGCGGGTGCGGGTGGATTTCAATGTGGACCGCTCGGTGCCGCTGTATCAGTCGACGACCGCGCAGATCCGCTATCTGGACCTGATCGGCAACCGCTACCTGGAGCTCAAGCGCGGCGAGGGCGAAGGCGCGGACCGGATCTTGCCGCCCGGTGGTTTCATCCCGCTGGCGCGCACGTCGCCGGCGCTGGACCTCGACGCGCTGATCGGTGGTTTCAAGCCGCTGTTTCGGGCGCTGGACCCGCAGAAAGTGAACGCCATCGCATCCGCCCTGATCACGGTGTTTCAGGGTCAGGGCGGCACCATCAACGACATTCTGGACAACACCGCGCAGCTGACCACGCAGATCGGTGAGCGTGATCAGGCGATCGGCGAGGTGGTCAAGAACTTGAACGTGGTGCTGGACACCACGGTGCGGCATCGCAAGGAATTCGATCAGACCGTCAACAACCTCGAGGTGCTGATCACCGGGCTCAAAGACCACGCCGACCCGCTGGCGGCCGGGACCGCGCACATCAGCAATGTCTCGGGAACGGTGGCCGACCTGCTCGCCGAGGACCGCGCTCTGCTGCACAAGACCATCAACTACCTGGACGCCGTTCAGCAGCCGCTGATCGATCAGCACGACCAACTCAACGACTATCTCCACAAGATCCCGACCGCGTTGAACCTGATCGGGCGCGGTATCGGCTCCTACGGCGACTTCGTCAACTTCTACGCCTGCGACATCACGCTCAAGATCAACGGGCTGCAGGGCGGTGGCCCGGTCCGCACGGTTCGGCTCTTCAACCAGCCGTCAGGTAGGTGTTCGCCGCAATGAGAACGCTAGAACCCCCCAACCGGCTACGCCTCGGACTCATGGGCATCCTGGTGCTGCTGCTGGCCATCGGCGTTGGTCAAAGCATCACCAGTGTTCCGATGTTGTTCGCCAAGCCCAGCTACTACGGGCAATTCACCGATTCGGGCGGACTGATCAATAGCGACAAGGTGCGCATTGCGGGCATGGACGTCGGCAGGATCGAGGGGATCACGATCCAGGACGACCATGTCTTGGTCAAGTTTTCGCTCGGCACCCAAACCATCGGCACCGAGAGCCGGCTGGCGATCCGCACCGACACCATTCTGGGTAAGAAGGTCCTCGAGGTCGAGCCGCGGGGCGCCGAGACGCTACGACCTGGCGCCACCTTGCCGCTGGGGCAAAGCACTACTCCCTACCAGATCTACGACGCGTTCTTCGACGTCACCAAGGCCGCTACCGGCTGGGACATCGACACGGTCAAGCAGTCGCTGCACGTGCTGTCGCAGACCGTCGATGAGACCTACCCGCACCTGAGCGCAACGCTGGATGGTGTGGCCAAGTTCTCCGACACGATCGGCAAGCGCGACGAGGAGATCAAACACCTGCTCGCCCAGGCCAACCAGGTGGCCAGTGTGCTGGGTGACCGCAGCGAGCAGGTGGACCGGGCGCTGGTCAACGCCCAGACGCTGGTGGCCGCCTTCGATGAACGCGGGCAGGCCATTGACGCGTTGCTGGGCAACGTCGCCGCGTTTTCGCAGCAGGTCAAGGGGCTGATCAAGGAGAACAAGAACCTGACGCACGTGCTGGAGCAGTTGCAGACGATCAGCGACATCCTGGTCCAGCGCAAAGAGGACCTGGCCAAGGGGCTGACCGAGGTCGGCGCGTTCCTCCCGTCGCTGAATGAGTCAATCGGGTCGGG
>DASSGQ010000029.1:0-3524 GCA_035693385.1 Mycobacterium sp. | reverse complement strand
CCGACATCGGCACCGTGGGAATCCCGGTCAGCGACCAGGACAAGGCGGTGGAGTTCTTCACCGGCACGCTCGGCTTCGAGAAGCGGCTCGACGCACGGATGGGTGAGAGCTTCCGCTGGGTCACGGTGGCGGCCCCCGGCGCGTCCACGTCGGTCGCGCTGATCGCCAGGCCTGACACCGGGGCCGATACCGGCATCCGGTTCCTGGTTCCCGACGCCGAAACCGAGCACGCCGCCATGCGCCAGCGCGGCATCGAAGTCGGGGACCTGCTCCGGTGGCCGGGTGTCCCGCCCATGTTCGAGTTCAAGGACCCGGACGGGAACAGGTTCGAGATCGTCGAAGCCAGCGCCTGAGTTCCGCCTCGCCGTCACCTTGCGCAGGTCCTCACCAACTGGCGGCCGGGCCCCCATGCACACCGGTGACACATACCCGCCGGTAAGCTTTGACCGATGACCGAACGGGCGGGCAGGAAGGGAGACAAGTGACGCAGGGCACGCCACCGGCCCGGACCGATAGCAGCAAGCTGCCGCCCTTCGACCCCAGCGTGCCGAACCCGGCGCGGATGTGGAACTACTGGCTGGGCGGCAAGGACAACTTCGCCGCCGACCGGGAAGCGGCCGAACGGGTCCTCGAGGCGATGCCCTCCCTGCCGCTGATCGCCCGCGCCGCGCGGCTGTTCCTGATCGACGCGGTGCACCAGCTGGCGGCCGAACACGGCGTCCGCCAGTTTCTCGACATCGGCACCGGCCTGCCCACCGCGGACAACACCCACGACGTCGCCCAGCGCGCCGCCCCCGAGTCCAAGATCGTCTACGTGGACTACGACCCGGTGGTGCTCACCCACGCCCAGGCCCTGCTGACCAGCAGCCCGGAAGGCGTGACCGACTACATCCAGGCCGACCTGCGCGACACCGACACCATCTTCAAGGCCGCGTCCCGCACCTTCGACCTCACCCACCCGGTCGCTGTCCTGCTGATCGCCGTCCTGCACTTCATCCCCGACGCCGACGACCCCTACGCGGTCGTGGCGCGGCTGATGGACGCCGTCCCCCCCGGCAGCTACCTGGTCATCGCCCACGCCGCGGCCGACATCGCCCCCGAAGCCTCCGCCGAGATGGCCCGCCGCTACAACCAGATGGCGTCCGCAACGGTCACTCCGCGCACCCGCGACCAGGTCGCCCGCTTCTTCACCGGCTTGGACCTGCTCCCACCCGGCCTGGTCCCCATCAACCAGTGGGCCCTCACCGGTCACATCGACGCCACCACCGGCGCCCTGGTCGGCTAC
This sequence comes from Mycobacterium sp., assembly GCA_035693385.1. Lineage (GTDB taxonomy): Bacteria > Actinomycetota > Actinomycetes > Mycobacteriales > Mycobacteriaceae > Mycobacterium. Next base: position 2,239 of record DASSGQ010000029.1, on the reverse strand, counting down.
AGCGCCATCGCCCGCAAACCCTGACCGGCCCCTGAGCGGCCAAAGGTGACCGCCGTCCCGCCGCAATTTGATGCCGAACGGGCCTACGTTCCCGCCCCCGAGGCAAGGACGTCGCCATTTGTGACAACATGTGGCCTTCCGTGCGGTCGGCCCCCGGCGTAGCGTTCGTATGGGTTTGAGCGGGAAGGACCGATCATGTACTTCTTCCGGTTCGCGATCATCGTTTCTACGACCACTCCCTTGGCAGCTACCGCATCCTGGGCGGCACGCCGACCGGTGACAACCAGGTGCAGGGGTACGACTGCGTGTCGACAGGAACGCAGGCGATGCCGCCGAGTTGGACGAACCTTACCGACCCGAACGTGGCGTTTGACACCAAGGGACGTGTCTACCAGACGACGCTGCCGTTCAACGCCTTCTGGGGCGGCTCGACGCTGCATCCCGACGGAGCGATCGACGTCTCCTACTCCGACGACATGGGCCAGCACTGGGTCAAGGGCAACGGCGGGCAGGACCTGGAGCAGTCCCCGAACGCCTCGGCTAAGCAGGCAGGTCATGTCGAGGACAAGCAGTGGATCGCGGTCAACGACATCGCCGGCAGCCCCAACCAGGACCACGTCTACGCAATGTGGTCGGTATTCAATAGCTCAACCACCAAGATCAGGATCGCCGTCTCCCGCGACCGGGGAAAGACCTTCTCCAAGGCGGTAACGATCACCGCACCCAGCCAGACCGGCCCCTCAAACACGTACATCTACCCCTCGGTCGACGCCGCAGGCACGCTGTACATCGCCTTCGCCTCGTTCCCGCAGAACGGCAAGACGTCGACCGCGACGCTGTACGTCAGCCACTCCACCGACGACGGCCAGACATTCGCCCCGTTCGCCCGAGCCGCCACGGCCGGCGTGCTGCCAGCTGCGAACCTGCCGAACACGACCTTCCGGGACGGGATCACCGAGAACTTCACCGCGAGCCCGACCTACCCCGGCCACCTCTACCTCACCTACGAGAACTGGGACGGCACCCAGATGGACGTCAAGTTCACCCAGTCGACCGACGGCGGCAGCACCTGGTCGACGCCGACCACGGTGAACGATAACGTCGACGCCGCCGGTGTCCCGACCGATCAGTTCCAGCCATCCGTGGCCGCCGGCCCCAACGGCGCGGTCGCCGTCGCGTTTTACGACCGCCGTCTCCCGTGCCCGAACGACCCGAGCATCCTGCCCGCCGACATCGGCAGGACGAACTTCTGCATCGACGTCTCGCTGCAGGCATACAAGGACTCGGGCAACGGCGCGAAGCTCGTTGGCGGAAACGTGCGGATCACGAATTCTGGCTGGGATCCGCAGCAGCCTGGTCAGACGGTCGGCGGCTTGAGCCAGCTTCCGTGCGCCGACGCCAACTGTGCCGTGGGATTCATCGGCGACTACTTCGGCCTGGCGGTCTCCAGAGGCAACATCTACGCGCTGTTCGTATCGACTCACTATCCATCTGACGTGACCGCCGACGGCGGAGGGCCGGTGTACTACCAACAGCAGGTACTCGCCACCGTGCCCCGATCGGACTTCGGCACCGGATTCTGAACCCGGACCCCGCCGACAGGGCACGGAACACCGCTCGTGCCTCGGCGAGCAGGCGCCCACCTGACCACTGCCGCAGAACGGCAACCCGTTCGTGGCCTAGGGTGGCTGCCCATTGCGGCCTTCGGCGGCTTGCAGGAATCCTGGCCAACGCAGGTGTAACGCTATGACGGACCCCGGCGTTCCGCACAATGACATGCTGAGCTTTCTCTGGCGATCCAGGATGGACATCCCCCAGATAGGGGACGAGGCTCTGGATGCTCTTCTGGCCGCCACAGTCGGCGGCGGCGGCAAGGTGGCGGCCTACTGCGCGAGCGCACCCCGCCCCGGGGTCGGCGCACACGTCAAGTGGGCCAGCCACGCCACCGGCCGGGCCACATCCCGGCCTGGCCATACACCGGCCGGCAAGCACAAGGGCAAGGCGGCATCACGATGACGAGCCTAAATTTTGACATCTACTTGCGCTCCACGCCCGAGCGGGTCTGGGCAGTTCTGACCGATCCGCGCAAAGTGCCGGCCGGGCGCTTCGGCATGTCATCCCACACTGACTGGCATGCACGCCACCAGGTTCCCGGCCAGACAATCGAGGATGAAACGGACTCCGAATCAGCCGCGGAGCGACGGTTGACGTGCGAGTGGCTGCAGACAGAACACCTCAC
>DASSGQ010000028.1:0-4723 GCA_035693385.1 Mycobacterium sp. | reverse complement strand
AAGGCGACCTTGAAGACCGCAATCCCCGCCTGCGCGGTCAGGCTCGCGGCCGGCTCCCCGACGCCCCGCCGGCGCAACGCATCGGCCAGCGCCGAGGCGAGGGATGCGAGCTTGAGCAGTTCGCGTTCCTGCGGCTCGGGGTTTGCGTCGATCAGGCTCTAGCGCCGCCGCGATGATTCGCGACGCCGCTGGAGCAGGCCCCCAGCGGCTTCGAGGGCGGCGGCGATCGTTTCGATCGGTGTTACGGAAGCGGGACTGCTCGCGACGCTCGTGACAAGGATCTCCTGCAGCGCGCCGGCGCCGGAGAACAGGACCTCGCGCCGGCACGGGCCGGCGGAAAGCCGACGTCCAACGGCTTCGAGTTCGCGCCAGCCGGCTGACGTCGTAGCTGGCGACGTGACCGCCTTCGGCCGCAGCCACGGGCTGATATCGACGGCCACCATGCCGGGCCAATCGGTGGAAAGGCCGCCGCCCGGGCCCGGCTGATGGCGCCCGGGCCAGGGCGGCGGTGCCGCCGGTTTCGTGTCACCGGCGACGCGTGCACCCTTGTCGATCAGTCCTCTCGCCAGGGGCTGTCGGCGTGGAACACGCTGGACAGATCCCGAACTGCGGCGTCGCGAGTGCTCAGCGGCGGGAGGTCGAACCGGTGTTCGATCGTGGCGAGGATCGAGGTGGTGTCGTGTTGGGTGTGGTCGAGGACGAACTGGTCGCGGAGGAACGGTGCGACCACCAGCGCGGGTAACCGTGTTCCGGGTCCGAAGACGTCGTGCGGACCGCGGTTGCCGGCCTGGCCGGGCGGGGTGGCGTGATCCCATTGACCGCCGAACTCGTCGTAGGTGACCACGACCATGGTGTCCTTGGCGCAACGGCTACCTTGGATCTCCTTGAGCAGGTCGACCAGGTGGGCGCTGCCGCCGCTCTCACCCGTGTAGCCGGGGTGCTCGTTGTCGGCGCCGATCGGCTTGACGAAGCTCACCGGCTTGAGGTTGCAGGACCGGTTGGTGGACGACCGGGCGAGTTGCCGGAACTCCTGCTCGTCGCGCAGGTGCGCCGCCCTGGCCGCGGTTCCGGGCGCATAGTTGGCGTAGTAGTTGAACGCCTGGTGGTGGAACTGGAACAGCTTGTCCGGACAGTTCGGGAACGTGGCGGTGGCGAACGCGTTCGGGTCCGCGCACGTCGGGCCAGTGCCGTTGGTCCAACCGGCCGCGCCGACGTCGCCGTTGGCGTTCGACCATCCCCCTGAGTACCAGGCCCAGTCGACATCAGCGGCGTTGAGACGCTCGCCGATGGTGGGCGCGGTTTGCGGTGGGAGCCGACGCGAGACGGGTGTGCCCGGGGCGTATGGCTGGTAGGGGGGCTGGATCGTGTTGACGGCGTAGTCGCCGCAGAGGATACCGGCCGGGGTCGGACCGCGGCCGGGCGCCGGGTCGCAGGACGCCGTTAGGGCCCCGTCGCGGACCGTCGACGGCGACGTGTACAGCTCGTAGTTGTTGGGCATCCCGTTTACGTCGACGACGGAGTGCAGGTCGTTGTCGGTACCGTCGTTGGTCGCGTTCGGCCAGACCGGGTTGCGGGCGGCGATCAGCCACTGGTGGTTGAGATATGAGCCGCCGAAGGCGGCCTGGAAGAAGCTGTCCGCGATCGCGTACCGCGGGTGACCGGGCTGGTGCAGGTACTGGTAGATCGGCAGGGCGCGAGTGTTGTAGACGCCCATGGACAATCCGATCGCGTCGCTTCCGGTCACGTACCGGTTCTGTCGCCCGCCGTTGATCTGGTACTGCTCCTGGTAGAACCGGTGCACGAGATCGCGTGTGCAGCCACCCGGCAGCCCGGCGCCGTTGGGCACACCGTTCGGCGCGAATACGCCGGGAGCCGGGCAGGTGGTCGCGGACGCCGGAATGTAGTCGTCGATCGTGAACGGTGCGTTCGTGAAGTGGCTGGTGAACGTCGTGGCGGTCGTCGAGTCGGTGCACCGCGCCGACAGCGGGGGCGCGGTGAGGTTCACGTCATTCTGCTTGAGACAGGTGTACGGGGCGCCGGCCTGGTTGACTTGTATGGTGCGCGTCGCGGGTGCCCGGTTGAGCCCGTTGACGCCCTCCCAGCGGCCGTACAGGTTGTCGAAGCTGTGGTTCTCCTGGTAGATCACCACGATGTGCTCAATCCGCGACAGGCGATCGGCCCCGGCGGCGGCCGGCCCGCCTGGCACCGGTATCACGGCCAGCGACCCGAGAAGGAGCACGAACGAAGCACACAGGCGTCTCCACATCACGTACCTCCCACACATCTCGACCAAGCATTAACGCTGTCAACCGGTGCTGGCTGAAGGATCTCCGTCCATCAGTGTCCAGGTCGGATAGGACAACGGCAGCGAACGGCAAACCGACGACCCGAAATTTCACGCGCGAAAGAACCTTAATCCAGTTACACCCGGTACATCACCTCGGTCAATACCGAGCGTGGCTTTTGGTGTGGGCGTGGCGGGCTGGGGTTGGGTGGGAAGCGTGTGGTCAGCGGGCCTACCGTGCGACCGCGATGCGGTCTCACGTCGTGCGGAGCCGAGTCGGCACAGTTTCATTAGCTGATTCAAAGACGCGTCGAGTGGCGCCTTGCATGTGGGTCAGATGGCCTGTGCCAGTTCGGTGAACGCTGCGGCGACCTGCAACGCCGGCGGCACGTCGAGTCCCAGCGCATAGTGCCGCGTCGGATGTTCTGCATGAAGGCACGCCCGGCGATGATCACCCTCGCCGTGCGGTCGGTACGCAATCCCCGCATCGGTCGCAGCCGATGCTTGAATTGACCGTTATCGGCTTCTATCGGATTGTTAACCGGTTGAAGAACGTGATTGCGCCTGCCGAATATCTCGTCCGTGCAGGTCAAGCGGCATGTTGATACTCGTGGACGACGCCGCCGAGTCGGTCTCGTCGGCGCATGTCGAGCTGAGCGATTCGTCCTATGTCTGTGATCGGTGCCGGGACAGTTCGTAGGGGTGCGGCTTCCATCATGGTCTGGTGGGCTCGATGGGCGTTGTAGAACTGCTCGTACTGCTGCAGAGCGTGGCGTAGCGTTCGTTCCAGATCAGGGTGCGGTCGAGCAGCTCGTGGCTGCAGGACTGCACCCATCTCTCCATGATCGCGTTCATTCTTGAGACCCGAACGCCGCGGAGGACGGTCTGAATGCCCGCGTCGGCGAGGATTTCGTTGACAAGGGCGGGAACCCCGTCCCGGTCCCTGATCAGGAAGCGCGCCCGGCAGCCCGTGTCGTGGAGATCCATCACGAGGTTCTTGACGGCCTGTGCCACCCAGCCCGCGTCGGATGCGCGGTGGTGCCGAGGATGCGGATACGCCGGTTGGCGTGCTCGATGCTGGCAAGGATGTACTGGCGCTGGCCGGTCAGGGTGACGGTCTCGATGAATCGCAGGCGAGCAGCGCTTCGGCTTGGGAGCGGAGGAAGTCGGCCCAGGTCGTGATTCTGCGGGCCATGGTCAGGGCGACCGCTGCCGGAAGACCGGGGGGGGGGTATCGCTGACATCCGCCGGTCCAGATCGAGGCTGCGCGAGCTTAGGAGCACCCGACCGCAGCGCTCGCAGCGGGCACACGCGGAAATCCGACGACAGCGCCGGCCCACCAGACGGGGGCCGGCGCCGGGGCGTGCTCGGTGCGGCCGGCGATTACGCGGACGCGCGGTAGTACAGCCAGGCGTCCCGCATGCGCTGGACCTGGCCGTCGGTGAACTCGGTGTAGCAGGAGTCGTAGGAATAGTCCATGTAGTTGTGGATCGGGTCGAGGCCGGGCTCCTTGCAGGTGTCCTTGCCTTCAGGGCAGCCCCTGGTCGCCGTCTTCTGCGCCGGGGTGTCCTCGACGAAGTCACCCTTGGCGTTGCAGCCGCCGTAGAAGGTGTGCTCGAGATTCAGCCAGTGGCCGACCTCGTGCGTGCCGGTCTCGCCCTGGTCGTACTGGCCCGCGTACCGGGTCGACGTTCCCAGCATCGACTCCCAGTCGACGACGACGCCGTCGAGGTACGCCTGACCGGGCTTGGTCACGATGGACGGCAGGTATGCCCAGCCGAGGTAGTCCCCGGCGGTTGTCGAGTAGTAGTTGAGGGTGCCCGTACCGCCCTGGTGCAGCGTCCGCTTCATGGCGTGTTCGTTCGTGCCGCCGGGGTTGGCGTAGAACCAGTCGGCGTTGTCGGTGCGGGTGACACCGGCCAGGGCGAAGCTGAACCCGGACGTCGCGCCGCCCTCGCCCCCGGCGTAGGTGTTGTTGAGCACGTTGATCTGGGTGGCGATCTGATCGTTGGTTACCGCACCGGTCGCGCCGTCCGTGACGACGTGGAAGTACACCGGCACCGTGACCTTGAAGTTCTTGCCGGCCTTGCCCTTCGCCGTGGCGGGCAGATCCTCGTGCACCTCGCCGAGGTCGGGTTCCCGGGCGTCACTGCCACGACCGCTGACCGCCGCGGACTGCGAAACCCCGTTGACCAGGTCGGACGCGCTGCAAAACACCGACGACGCCGCGGCGGCCGGGTTCGCCACCACGGCCGCCGGCATCATACCCGCGGCCGCGTACGTCAGGCCCGAAACCGCGAGCACCGACAGCGATTTTGCGATTCTCATGCTGTTGCCTCTCCGTCCCGGTACCTCTCCGTGCTTTGTGGTCAAGGAGGATTGCCTTGGCGGGCGTCGGAGGTTCGCAGGTAGTTGATGCCCGTCATCATGAATACTTGC
>DASSGQ010000027.1:0-2444 GCA_035693385.1 Mycobacterium sp. | reverse complement strand
TCCGTCGTCATGCCCCCATCAGCCTTCGCGAAGCACTCGGCCGGGAGTACAGCATGTTCATGACCCAGCACCCCACCACAACGGGATTGCTGATCGTCGACCGTGACCCCGGGCGCTATGTCGAGGAACTCGAGAACATCCCGCCACCCAATCCCATGGACCATTCGCTTCGCATCGGCGGCCTGAAAGGCAAATGAGCTGGCGTCCTGACCGCTCAGACCCCTCAATGCTGGCTGGTCGGTACTCCGGCGGGGTACCCGTCCTCGCTACCTCAGCGCGTGCCGCGACGCGAGCCGCCGCCCGCGCGGGTGTCCTGTCGCCGCCACCTCATCCACAGCTTCGCCCTTGGTCGCGGTCGCGGCGGGTGGTTAACTGCGACGGTGCGCAGAGATCCGGAGCTGGCCCGACGCTTTTTCGATCGATTCGAGCCGGTGCATGCGGTGACATATTTCGCGCCGGAGGCGCGGGCCGCCCTGGAACAGCTGGGCTACCGCGGTTTCTGGATGGGTTACTTCGCCGCCCGATCGGCGCCGCTGGGCATCGTGCCGCGGGAGGTGGTGACCGCGATCTTCTACAACTTCGCCCCTGAGCGGGTCGCCAAGGCCCTGCCGGCGGCGTGGCAGATCGCGGGTCCCGATGCGGCGTTGCGGGCCCGACGGGACTCGGCCGTCGCGGCGCTCCGGCGCTATGGCATCGGCGGCGAAAACGTCGATGTCGCAGCCGAATTAGCGGGAAAGGCGGCGCGCCAGGCGCCGCTCGACGGACGCCCGCTGTTCGCCGCGAATGTCGCGCTGCCCTGGCCCGACGACCCGCTGGCCGCCCTATGGCATGCCGCGACGCTGTTACGCGAGCAGCGCGGCGACGCACACGTGGCGGTGCTCGCCGCCGCAGGCATCTCGGGTAGGGAGAGCAACGTGCTACACGCCGCGGCAGGCTGGATTTCGCGTGACTACATCGCGCGTACCCGCGATTACGACGACGCGGCGTGGCGTCACCACGAGCAACGGTTGGCCGAGCGGGGTCTGCTCAACGACGACGGGTCCCTGACCGCCACGGGTCGGGAACTGAAAGACGGCATCGAATCGGCGACCGACACACTCGCGCTGTCGGCGCTCGACGCGCTCAGCGACGACGAGGTGGAGACGCTCTTCCAGTCGCTCACGCCGATCACCCGCGCCGTGGTCGCCGGCGGCGACATCCCCGCCGTCACGCCGATGGGATTGCATCGCGACGAATTAGACGACGGCAGTGCGCATTTGATCAATACCTGATCAGGTCACTCGACTGCTACGGCCCGACGCCGTAATGAGCCTGGTTTCCGCCTTTGCGTTTGGCGACGTACATCGCGCTGTCGGCGGTCTTGACGAGCTCGTCGATGAGGCCGGCGACATCGGGTCCGATCAGTAGGTGAAGCTCGGTGCTGGCGGTGCCGATGCTGGCCGTTATCTTCGGTGAAAGTTCGGCGAAGGCGACGCAAAACTCCGCGGCCAGTGGTCCCATGTCCGAGGTCACGGAGGTCAGCGCGACCAGGAACTCCTCGCCTCCGGCCCGGCAGATGACCGCGTCGCCGGGAGTGTGCGCGCGCAGCGACGCCGCCACCGCCTGCAGGGCGCGGTCGCCGACCGAATGACCGTGGGTGTCGTTGATGCGTTTGAAGTTGTCGAGATCGATCATCACCACCGCGAGGTAGGCGTGGGCTGGCGGTGAATGCACCAAGCGGTGGGTGACCGCATCGGTGAACGCCCGCCGGTTCAGCAGGCCGGTGAGAGGATCCTCTTCGGAGCGCTGCACATACGTTCCCATGGCTCGCGATATGCCCCAAATAGCGAGGGGGATAGATAAATTGATGAAGTTGATCACCCAAAACGCGGAGGCCGCGGTCGCCACGTTGAATTCACGCGCCAGTCGAAGCACCGCCGCGATGGCGACCGAGACGGCTACCGCGCCATTGAAGAGTAAGAGTCTCGGGCTGTGGAAGAACGCGATATAGCCGCCGGTGACGGCCATCGCCGTGCAGGCCAGCGCGGCAAGGGCCGGGGTGGGCTGGACGAGACTCCACCCGCCGATACATAACGCGCCAATCACCACACCGGCCTGCGACTGCCGCAGGGTGGGCCAGCGCGTCAGCCACAGCACCGTCACGCCAAGGTGAAGATGGCGGCAATTCCGCCGGCGATCAGTTCGAGGGCGCTGGGCTGGTATCGGCTCGGCAGCACGGTCAGCGGCACCAACACCGACGATCCGGCGACGACAGCCAGGATCATCCGTGCCGAGCCCAGCATTTCGCGCTGCCGCAGGAATGTGGTCACCCAATCGAATTGGTCGGGTTGCCGCCACCAAGCCTTCAGCCGTGACGTCACTCGACAAACCTCCTGCCCCGCATCGAGTGCTGTGTCAGCCCGAAGGCGTGTGACCAGTGGTCAGCGCAGAAACTCATTTCGGCC
>DASSGQ010000026.1:0-8186 GCA_035693385.1 Mycobacterium sp. | reverse complement strand
CGGGCGGCCGTCCGCGCCCGGACGACCCTGACCCAACCGGACCTTTCTCCGGCGGCGCCCAGCACCGTGAGAGGGTTGGGGCGTGCCCAACTTGGAGCCGGTCATCGACCCGCGCCGTCATGACGCCGTGCTGTTCGACCTCGACGCCGTATTGGCGGCCGACGGCAGCGCGCTGGACTCGGCGGTGGCACTGGTCCGCCTGCTCCGGGAGGTCGGTGTCGGCGCCGCCGTTTTTTCGTCGAACGGTGGCCGGGGCCCATCGACGCCGGCCGTCGTCGGCGAGTGGCTCTCCGGCGACGCAGACGGCCCGCTCGAGGCGGCTGACCGGCTGGCGGTGCGGCCTGGCCGGTGTGTCGTCGTCGCGGCCAACGAGGCGAACATCACGGCCGCGCGTGCCGGTGGCTTCGCGTGGGTCATCGCCGTCGAGCTGAGGGCGAACCGCGACGCACTGCGAGGCCTCGGCGCCGACGCGGTTGTCGCCGACCTGCGTGAGGTGGCCGTGCGAACCGGCGACCAGCGGATGTCGGAGCTGCCGGATGCGCTGCAGGCCCTGGATTCGGCGGCTGGCCTGACCGCGGGGCGCCCGGCGGTGTTCTTCGACTTCGACGGCACGCTCTCTGACATCGTTGAGGATCCGGACGCGGCCACGCCCGTCGCCGGCGCGGTCGAGGCGTTGCAGCAGCTGGCCTCGCAGTGTCCGGTCGCGGTGCTGTCCGGCCGCGATCTCGCCGACGTGACGAAGCGCCTCGGCGTACCCGGAATCTGGTATGCCGGCAGCCACGGTTTCGAGCTGACCGCGCCCGACGGAACCCACCACCAAAACGACGCCGCGGCGGCGGCGATCCCGGTGCTCGATCGGGCCGCCGCCGAGCTGCGCGACCGGCTCGGATCGATTCCGGGTGTTGTGGTGGAGCACAAGCGATTTGGCGTTGCCGTGCACTATCGCAACGCCGCGCGCGACCGGGTGGGGGAAGTGGCGGCGGCGGTGCGCGCGGCGGGTCAGCGCGATGGCCTTCGGGTCACCACCGGCCGCGAGGTCATCGAGCTGCGTCCGGATATGGACTGGGACAAGGGAAAAACCCTTCGCTGGGTGATCGATCAGCTGCATGACGCCGGCTCGGGTTCATTGCTGCCGATCTATCTCGGCGACGACATCACCGACGAGGATGCCTTCGATGCGGTCCGTCAAGACGGTGCCGGAATCCTGGTGCGGCACGCCGAGGACGGTGACCGGGCCACCGCCGCACGGTTCGCGCTGGACAGCCCGACACGGGTCGCCGAATTCACCGAGCGACTGGCACGCCGGGTCAGCGACTCCCGCGCGAATTAGCGAAACACTCAGCGGGGCCTAGCCGTCCACGTACTCCACCACGCCGTCGTCCAGCACCACGCGGGCGTCCACCTCCGAGGCGCCTTCGACACCAGACGCCCCGGTGCGGAACACCGCCTTGCCCGGTTCGGTGCGCCAGATCAGCGTGGTCAGCGTCTCACCGGGAAAGACCGGCGAAGTGAACCGCGCCGAGATCGACGTGATGTTGGCGGCCAAGCCCCGGCCGAGCTCCGCGACCAGCGCGCGGCCCGACACCCCATAGGTACACAGCCCGTGCAGGATCGGCTTGGGGAACCCGGCCAACTCGCGGGCGAACCAGGGGTCGCTGTGCAGCGGGTTGCGATCACCGGACAGGCGGTAGATCAGCGCCTGATCCTCGCGAGTGGGGATCGCGACCTGGATGTCGGGCTCGTGGTCCGGGAATTCCGGCGCGACCGGCCGCTGACCCGGCTGCCCGCCGAACCCACCCTCGCCGCGGAGGACCAGCGTGGTCAGCGTCTCGGCGATCAGTCGCCCCGAACCCGGATCGGTGCCGCGGCCGCGCAGCACGACGATGGCGTTCTTGCCCTCACCCTTGTCCTGCAGGTCGGCGACCTCGGTGACCACCGACAGCTTGCCCGCAGCCGGCAGCGGCGCGTGCAGCCTAATACCTTGCGAGCCGTGTAAGAGCATGGCCCAGTTGAACTTCCCGATCTTGGCGGCGGCGCCGAACGCCGGGCAGCAGATCACCGCGTAGGTGGGCAGCACCTGCTGAGTGATGTCGTGGCTGTTGTCGGTGGTGAACGACAGATCCTCGGTTCCGCAACCGACGCCGAGGGCATACAGCATCGTGTCCCGGTCGGTCCATTCGAACAGCATCGGCTCGGTCACCGCGCCGACCGCACTCGGGTCAATGGCCATGCGAGTCTCCTCCCGACGAAAATTTGCCCATTTTCGCCACTTAACCACGCAAACACTTCACAGCGACACCTTCGGCAGGGCAGGCTATCGCCATGCGCAAGCGCAGCAAGATCTTGACAGCGGTAGCGGTCCTCGCCGCAACGGTAATCCTCGGTGCCTGCAGCGGATCACCGCAGGTGCGCTCCATCACCGTGACCTTCATCCGGCACGCACAGTCAGAGGCCAACGCCAGCGGGATCATCGACACCGAGGTGCCGGGTCCGGGCCTGACGCCGGAGGGAAAGGGGCAGGCCGAAAAGGTCGCGCACGATCTTGCGCGCAATAACTACGACGGCGTCTACGCCTCGACCATGGTGCGAACCCAGCAGACCGCCGCGCCGCTGGCCGCCGAACTCGGCAAGAAAGTCGAGGTGCTGCAGGGCCTGCAGGAGCTCAACGCGGGCTGGTACGAGGGCAAGCCGGTCTCGATGGCGCCCGCGACGGTCCTGGTAGCTCCGGCGGCTTGGCTCAGCGGCGACATCCAGGCGGCCATCCCCGGGTCGATCACGGGCAAAGAGTTCAACGACCGGTTCACGGCGGCGATGCAGAAAATCTATGACAGTGGTCAGCAGAACCCGGTGGTGTTCTCGCATCTCTACGCCATCGAGTACTGGACGCTGCTGAACGCGAGGAACGCCAAGGACAGCCTCCTGACCAGTCATCCACTGCCGAACATCGGCCGCGTGGTGATCAGCGGTAACCCGATGACCGGCTGGACGCTCGAGGACTGGGACGGGATCCGCAACTTCACCAACTGAGCCCGGTGGGCACGGTTGACGTAGGCGGCGGCTAGCGGCCACCATGGCTCCATGCGGTATGTCGTTACCGGCGGTACCGGGTTTATCGGGCGCCGCGTCGTATCTCGTCTGCTGGAAACCCGCCCGGATGCCCGGGTGTGGGTCTTGGTCTCCCGCCCGTCGCTCGGAGCCTTCGGACGCCTCGCCGCCGGATGGGGTGAACGAGCGAAGCCGCTTGTAGGCGAGCTGCCTGAGCTCGACCTGACCGACGAGACCCTAGCCGAGCTGGGCCACATCGATCACGTTGTGCACTGCGCGGCGATCGATCACATCACGGACATCACGGCAGGCGAGGCCGAGCAGCGGGCCATCAGCGTCACTGATGTTGAAGCCACCCGCTCCGTAATCGACTTGGCGCGCCGGCTGGGCGCCACGCTGCACTACGTGTCGTCGATCGCGGTGGCGGGCGACTTCGCCGGCGAGTACACCGAAGACGACTTCGACGTCGGCCAGCGGTTGCCGACGGCGTATCACCAGACGAAGTTCGAAGCCGAGTCGCTGGTGCGCGCGGCGACCGGACTGCGCTACCGCGTCTACCGCCCGGCGGTGGTGGTCGGCGATTCCCGCACCGGCGAGATGGACAAGATCGACTGGCCCTACTACTTCTTCGGCGTGCTGGCCAAGCTGGCCGCATTGCCATCGTTGACCCCGATCCTGCTGCCCGACACGGGGCGCACCAACGTCGTCCCGGTCGACTATGTCGTCGACGCGCTCGTCGCGCTCATGCACGCCGATGGTTCAGACGGCCGCACATTCCACCTCACCGCCTCGAAAACCATTGGCCTGCGCGCCATCTATCGCGTTGTCGCCAAGGAGGCCGGGCTGCCACCGGCGCGCGGATCATTGCCCCGCTCGGTGACCGCGCCGGTGCTCAAGGCGCGTGGGCGGGCCAGGGTGCTTCGCAACATGGCGGCCACCCAGCTGGGCATTCCCGCCGAGATTTTCGATCTGGTTGACCTCAAGCCCACCTTCGTCAGCGACGAAACCCGAAAAGCATTGCGGGAAAATGGCATTCCCGAAGCCCCCGAGTTCGCCGACTACGCACCCACGCTGTGGCGGTATTGGGCCGAGCACCTCGACCCCGATCGCGCGCGCCGTGACGACACGTCGGGGCCGCTGGTGGGACGGCACGTCATCATCACCGGAGCATCCAGCGGCATCGGGCGGGCGTCGGCGATCGCCGTCGCCGAGCGGGGCGCAACGGTGTTCGCTCTGGCCCGCAACGGCGAGGCGCTGGACCAGCTGGTGGCCGAGATCCGCGCCAACGGCGGCCAGGCGTACGCCTTCACCTGCGATGTCACCGATTCGGTGTCGGTGGAGCACACCGTCAAAGACATCCTGGGCCGCTTCGACCACGTCGACTACCTGGTGAACAACGCCGGGCGCTCGATTCGCCGCTCGGTGGTCAACTCCACCGAGCGACTGCACGACTACGAACGCGTGATGGCGGTCAACTACTTCGGCGCGGTGCGGATGGTGCTGGCGCTGTTGCCGCACTGGCGTGAGCGCCGGTTCGGTCACGTGGTCAACGTGTCCAGTGCCGGCGTGCTGGCCCGTAATCCCAAATACAGCTCGTACCTGCCCACCAAGGCAGCACTGGACGCGTTCGCCGATGTGGTCGCCTCGGAGACGCTGTCCGACCACATCACGTTCACCAACATCCATATGCCGCTGGTCCGCACCCCCATGATCGAGCCGTCCAAGCGGCTCAACCCGGTGCCGGCGATCAGCGCCGAACGTGCGGCGGCGATGGTGGTTCGCGGTCTGGTGGAGAAGCCGGCGCGGATCGACACCCCGATGGGCACGCTGGCCGAGGCCGGCAACTACTTCACACCGAAACTGTCGCGCCGAATTCTGCACCAGCTCTACCTGGGCTACCCCGATTCGGCCGCCGCGCGCGGGATTTCGACCGCCGAAGGCGGGGACCGTCCCTCGTTGCACCGTCGCCCGAAACGCCCGATTCGTGCCGTGGCCCGCATGCAGGTCCCCAGGCCGGTCCGGAAGGCGGTCCGACTGGTGCCGGGCGTGCACTGGTAAAGCGACGGTATCGTTGCCGCGGTGAATCCCGTTTTCGTCGACGTCGACACCGGCGTCGACGATGCGCTGGCGTTGATGTACCTGTTGGCCAGTTCGGAAGCCGATGTGGTCGGTATCGCCTCGACCGGCGGAAACGTTGCGGTACAACAGGTTTGCCAGAACAATTTGGGCCTGCTGGAGCTGTGCCGCAGCACCGGCATACCCGTGTCCAAGGGCTCCGACGAAACCCTGACCGGCCCGATACGCGCCCCCTCGAGAGTCCACGGCCCCCGGGGGATGGGGTACGCCGACCTGCCGCCGAGTGATCGTCAGCTCACCGATTACGACTCTGCGACGGCGTGGGTACGGGCGGCGCATGCCTTTCCCGGTGAGCTGATCGGCGTGGCGACGGGCCCGTTGACCAATCTGGCGCTGGCGCTGCGGGCCGAACCCGCGCTGCCGACGCTGTTGCGCGGGCTGGTGATCATGGGCGGCTCCTACGACCACCGTGGCAACACCACCGCAGTGGCGGAATGGAACATCAGCGTGGACCCCGAGGCGGCGGCCGAGGTATTCGCGGCCTGGCCGGTCAAAGATGTTGAGCCGCAACGCCTTCCGCTGCTGTGCGGCTTGAATCTGACCCGCAACGTCGCGATGACGCCGGACCATCTCGCGAGGCTGGCGGCCGCCGCGGGCTCGCCGACAACGGTGATGAGCGCGAGCGACGAACGCGGCACCAGGTCGAAGGCATCCAATCCGTTGATCCGGGTGATCGAGGACGCGATGCGGTTCTACTTGGAGGCCTACAACGACAACGGGCACGGCTATCAGGCGCATCTGCATGATCCCTTGGCCGCGGCGGCCGCGCTGGATGCGCAGCTCGTCATGCCCCGCCCGGCGACGGTGGAGGTCGAGCTGACGGGCACCCTGACCCGCGGCATGACGGTGACCGACTGGTCGGGACGTCGAGAATCCAACGCGCTCATCGGCATTGACGTCGATCCAGCGGTGTTCTTCGACCGGTTCATCGAACGGGTCGGATCGTTCGCACGCCGGCTCGACGGTCACTCGTAGCTTCCTTCGAGGTACCAGCGCCGCTGGCGGTAGCACAGCAGCAACGCCCGCTCGCCGTCCAGCAAGACCTGGGCACGGGCGGTGCGGCCACCCCCTTGACCGGCCCCGGGCCGATCGTCCCACCAGCGCTCGTCGACCGGCCAAGGTCCGGCCCACCAGTGCAGCTGCTCATCCCGACCGTGCAGGGTCAGTCGCACCGGGTCGGCCGAGAACATCCCCCGGCTGGTCACCCGTATCGAATTCCCTTGGGCTTCAAGCAACTCCACCGGATCGTCCAGCAACACGGCCGGCGACGGCTCCGGTAGTTGGCCGGGCCACGGCAGGGCCGGGTCGGCCCGCGGTACCGGTTCGTCGCCCAGCGGGGTCAACGTGATGCGCTCGGCAGGCCCGCGACCGCCGGACAGCACCGGCACCAGCACCGCTTCCGGACCCAGCAAGCCCTGCACCCGCACCAGTGCCCGACGGGCCCGCAGCCTGTCCTCCTCGCCCAAGCCGCCCCACAACGGCAACTGCAGCGCCTCGGCGGACACCACCTCCACCGCCTGCAGCCGCAACAGCGTCACCGGTGAGGTGGGCCGGTCCAGAGCCCTTCGGTTGCTCAACCACCCGTCCAGTTGCCAGCGCACCCGGTCGGCGGTGGCGTCCTCGGTCAACGGCTCGGCACACCGCCACACCCTGCTGCGTTCTTCGCCGTTGGCGGTGACGGCGTGAATGGCCAGCCGGGTGCATCCCACCCCCGCGGCCATCAGCGTCTGGTGCAGTGCGCCGGCCAGCGAGCGCCCGGCGAATGCCGCGGCATCAACCCGGTCGATCGGCGGATCGCAGTCCAGCACGGCCTCGAGTTCGGCCGGTGGCTCCCGCCCGGACGGTCCCCGTTCGGGTTCGCCGCGGGCGAACCGGTGCGCGGTCACCCCGTCGGCGCCGAACCTGGAGGCCACGTCGGTGCGGGACAGGGCGGCGAACTGGCCAATGGTGCGGATCCCCATCCGCCACAACAGGTCCGTCAGTTCTTCTCGCCCCGGGCCGGACAGGCTCGGCTCGGTGGCGAGCTGCCGGATCGACAGCACCGACAGAAACCGCGCATCGCCGCCCGGCTGCACGACGCGGCCCGCACGCGCGGCGAAGACCGCGGTGGACAACTGATCGGCGATCCCGGCCTGACACTCGGCGCCGGCCACTGAACTCACAGCCACCGCGTCGATCAGCCGCTCGGCGGCCTGCTGTTCGGACCCGAAATAGCGGGCCGCCCCGCGCACCGGCAACACCAAGAGTCCGGGACGCAACACCTCGGCGCGGGGCACCAGCTCGTCCACCGCCGCGATCACACCTTCGAAGAACCGGGCGTCGCGGTCGGCGTCGGCGGTCACGACGTGCAGTTGCGGGCACCGGGCCGCCGCCTCCCGGCGCCGCAGCCCTCGCCGCACTCCCGCAGCACGGGCGGCCGACGAGCAGGCGATCACCCGATTGGCCAGAGTGACCGCGACCGGGACCGTCGCGGATATGTCCGCCGCGGCCGCCGCCGCGACCGCGGGCCAGTCCATGCACCAGAGCGCTAAAACCCGGGACCCAAAGGGGGATACCATCCGAATTCACCCGGCTCGCGCCCGGCCGATCACCCGCCTCCCCGCACAGACCCCGCTGACCTGCAGCCGCACCCCGCTGATGCATCCGAAGCCGGGGGCGGGCACCCCCCGACAACCCGGAGTGATCTCGTAACCGCAGACCCGGGCCCGAAGCCGCGTCGGCGCCCCTTGCCAGTCACCGTCGGTGACCAGCAGGGTGCAGCCCTTTATGCGGGCGCGGGCCACCACCGCCCGCGCCCGTGTCTGCGGCACCAGGCGCCCGCCCAGACCGAGCACCACCAGATCCATGCCGTCGATGAGTACCGCGGCCACTTCCACCGGATCGGTCCCGGGATCCGGTATCACCGCGAGCCGACTCAGATCCGCCCCCATCTCCACGGCGGCCAGCAATCCGATATCCGGCTGACCGACGATGGCGACGTTGCCCCCGGCAGCCGTCACCGCGGC
>DASSGQ010000025.1:0-3336 GCA_035693385.1 Mycobacterium sp. | reverse complement strand
CCGTTCTGCGCCGACGGAGTGGTCGACGGCCGCCCCGGCCAGCGGTGACGCCCCTGAGGCCTTGCCCCGGCCAGCACCGCGGGCGCGACCGCTTTACGATCGTCCTGTGCTTGGTATGCCTCTTCGTAAATGGGCCGGCGTCGGCCTGGCCGCGGCTGTGGTCGCAGCGACGCTGGCATTGACCGGTGCGGTGCTGCCGTCCGGGACGCTGGTGCCGGTGGCCGCCGCGAGTTGTCCCGATGTTCAGGTGGTCTTCGCGCGCGGCCGATACGAATCGCCAGGGCCTGGCGTGCTCGGCAACGCGTTCATCAGCGCGCTCGAGTCCAAGGTCTCGAAGAACATCGGCGTATACGCGGTCAGGTACCCCGCCGACACGGAGGTCGACGTCGGCGCCAACGACATGAGCCACCACATCCAGGACATGGTCAACAACTGCCCGGACACCCGGCTGGTGGTGGGCGGCTACTCGCTCGGCGCCGCCGTCACCGACGTGGTGCTCGCGGCGCCCATCGGCGCGTTCGGTTTCGACAGCCCCCTGCCGCCGGGCACCGATCAGCACATCGCCGCCGTCGCGTTGTTCGGAAACGGAAGCCAGTGGGTGGGTCCGATCACGAACTTCAACCCGACCTACAACGACAGGACCATCGAGCTGTGCCACGGCGCGGATCCGGTCTGCAACCCGGCCGACCCGAACACGTGGAAACAAAACTGGCCGCAGCACCTCGCCAGCGCATACATAGATTCGGGCATGGCCAACCAGGCGGCCGACTTCGTCGCAGGCAAGCTGTAGTCGTTCCGGTCTCCGAAAAAGGCGTGGTGGCGGCGATCCCACCCGCTGCTAGGTGACGCGCACCAGGAGGGTCGCGACGACCGCATCTGTGCGCATGCGCAGCGCCGCGGCAAGGACGAGACCACGCTGGTTGTGCAGAATCCGGTAGCGACGCCGGCTGGGTTCGACCTGACCGAGCAGGACGGTGACATGCCGGCCGTGCAGCAATTGGCTTCGCACCAGCGTCGTGATGGGCAAAACCACGCTTCGATTCGGGCTGGGCAGCACTCGAAGATCAACCCCGGGATCCCACTGCTTCCACTGCTCGGTGAGGCGTTGAGTGTCTTCGGGGTCGACGTCGACCGCCACCGGCAGGATTTCGCCCCCTAAGCGCATCGCCGCCTGCAGCACACGCTGGGCGAGCACGCTGACCGCGACGATCGGAACGATGACCAGTGCCTGAGGGTCGGCGCCGGGCGACGGCTTGATCGGTGTTCGGCCAATTCCCAGCTCTTCGCCGACGCGGCGGTAATAGCGTTCGTTGCGATCGAAGAGCAGCATCAGCGAGGGCACGATGATCAGCAGCAGCCAGGCGCCTTCGGTGAATTTGGTCGCGAAAAGCACCACCGACGCCACCGCGGTGAGCGCGGCGCCGCTCCCGTTGAGGAGGGCTTTGAGCGCCCAACCTTTCCCGCGTTCTTGGCGCCAATGCTTGACCAGGCCCGTCTGACTGATGGTGAATCCGATGAACACGCCGACCGCGTAAACGGGCAGCAACTTCTGGGTGTCGGCGCCGACGATCAGCAAGAGCAGAAACGCCAGGATCGCCAGCGCCGCGACGCCGTACCGGTACACCGGGCGTTCGGAGCGCAGCATGAACAAGTGCGGCATCCGATTGTCTTTGGCCAGCAACTGCAGCAGCACCGGCAGTCCGCCGAAGCTGGTATTGGCCGCGCAACCCAGCACCAGAACCACCGCCAGATTCGTCACGTAAAACGGCCAGCCGGTGCCGAACGCGGCCGCCGTCAGTTGCGCGAGAATCGTGACGTCGCCGCGGGGCACCATGTTGTGTAGCCGGATCAGCCCGGCCAGCCCGACCAGCATGACGCCGAGCAGCACTCCCAGTGCTACTTCACAGTTTTGGGCTCGTTTGATCGCCGGAGCCCGAAAGGCCGGAACCGCGTTGGCTATGGCCTCGACTCCGGTCAGTGCGGAGCAGCCGGCCGAGAATGCCTTCAGAATCAGGACCACTCCGAGCGCCTCGGTGGCGTGGATCGGGCCGAGATCGGAACCGATCAGGGCCACCGGGTGGGGGCGGAAGTATCCGACGAAAATGGTCGCGAGGATGCCGAAGATGAACACCAACGTCGGAATCATCAGCACCTTCGCCGATTCGGCGATCCCGATCATGTTCACGATCGTGATCACGGCAAGCGCCACCAGCGTCACGGCGAGCAGGTGCGGCGCGAGCGACGGGAAGACGCTGGCCAGGCTCGCCGCGCCGGCGGCAAGGCTGACCGCGACGGTCAACACGTAGTCGACGATCAGACTGGCGGCGGCCAACAAGCTCACCGGGCGGTTCAGGTCCTTTTTCGCCACCGCATAGGCGCCACCGCCGTCTGGATGCACCGCGATCACCTGGCGGTAGGAGATCACCAAGACGAGCAGCAGCGTCGTGATCGCCACCGCGATGGGCAGCGTCCACGCGATCGCCGCGGCGCCGGCGGCCACCAGAACGAGCACGATAGATTCCGGGCCGTATGCCACGCTTGACAACGCGTCCAGCGACAGGGCGGCAAGCCCGCCCAACGTCGTCAACTTATGAGCCTCAGCACGCTGATCCAGCCCCAGCCCGCGATTGGCACCGAGCTTGGGAGCGCCGTCGGGCGATAGGGTTTGGGTCCCCGTCCGGTCGGTCATCGCGACGCCTCGGCGCGCGGGGCCGGCACTTTTTGGCTGAGTTGCGGAACCGCGATCGGTGCGGGGGCGCCGCAATCGGGAAGGTGGCGCACGGATGCGCTCATATGGACTCCTGCAATTCGACGTTGGGGGTGTCTACTCACGCTTCTGACGCCTTACCCACCTGACCCGGCAAGAACGGCCTGCTCAGCGGCGTCGACAGCGGGCCGCTGTATGGATTGTCGGCGACGGCCTGGTAGGCGTCATGGTTCGGACGCACTTGATTCCCGAGCGCAAATTGGAAGCTGCAACAAATGCCGTCGCGACCCTGATGTGCTCACCGGCGGCACGGCCTACTTCGCCGCGGGTGTCACCCTCATGATTCGTAGGTGACGTGGTACCAGTGGCGCACGGGCTTATGGCTCGTGTCGGCCTGACCGGTGTCCGTGGCGCTCACCACGTTGACATCGCTCACGTTGGGATGGTGGGCCTCAATGTAGCGCTCCAATTCGTGAATAAGCGCACCATGGGGCTGGGCTGGGTTGGCGAGCGCCTTCGCTCTGCGTGTCTGCGGCACCCGGAGAATTATGCCGACGTACTCGTCATTGCGCAGCCCGAGGTATTACCTTGCCGCGCAAGGCGGTTAGCCACAGCCCCCGCCGCCGCGG
>DASSGQ010000024.1:0-2012 GCA_035693385.1 Mycobacterium sp. | reverse complement strand
CGCCACGTGACGGTGGTCGGCCAGGACTGGGGCGGACTGATCGGGTTACGGCTGGCCGCCGAGCATCCCGAACGGTTTGCCCGCGTTGTCGTCGCCAACACCGGCCTGCCCAACGGAGATCAGCCGATGGCCGAGGTGTGGTGGCGCTTCCGTGAGGCCATCACGACGGCGCCCCAGCTGAACATCGGCGCGTTTGTGCAGAGCGGCTGTCGCCAGCCGCTGAGCGAAGACGTGCGCGCGAGTTATGACGCGCCGTTTCCCGCGGACGAGTACTGCGCCGGGCCGCGCGCCATGCCCGGTCTGGTGCCGACCTCACCGGATGATCCCGCGGCGGCGGCGAACAAAGCGGCGTGGGCGAAGCTGTCCGTGAGTCCGATGCCCATGCTGGTCGCCTTCAGCGACAGCGATCCCATCACCGGGCCGATGGGTCTGATCTTTCGGCGCGAGATGCGTGGCGCGCAGGGCATCGACCACCCGACGATCCGCGGCGCCGGACACTTCCTGCAGGAGGACGCCGGCGAAGAACTGGCCAACCACACCGTCGAGTTTCTCCGCCGCTGAACCCGGTCCGGCGGCGAGGGCAGAATGTGAGGATGACGACCGCGCCCACCCAGGCCGAATCGCAAGGGCTGCTGTTGCAGCTGCTCGACCCGGCCAACCGCGCCGACCCGTATCGGCTCTGCGCACAGTTCCGCGACCTCGGGCCGATCCGGCTGCCCGAGGCAAACCTGGCCGTCTTCTCGGCTTACCGGGACTGCGACGAGGTGTTGCGGCACCCATCGTCGAGTAGCGACAACATGCACTCCACGGTCGCCAAGCGGCAGATCGAGTCCGGTTTGGTGCCGCCCCGGCAGGTGCCGCCGAGTTTCTTGTTTCTCGATCCACCCGATCACACCCGGCTGCGCAAGCTGGTCAGCAAGGCGTTCGCGCCGAAAGTGGTCAATGCGTTGAAACCCGACATCGCCGCGTTGGTGGACGAATTGCTTGACGCGATCGCCGAGAAAGGCCAATTCGATGTGGTCGAGGACTTCGCCCATCCGCTGCCTGTCGCGGTGATCTGCCGGTTGCTGGGTGTCCCTCTCGACGACGAATCGCGGTTCAGCCACGCGTCGGCGTTGTTGGCTCAGGCGCTGGACCCGTTCTCGACCATCACTGGTCTACCGCCGGAGGTGATGAACGAGCGGATGCAGGCCGCAATGTGGTTGCGCGAATATTTCCACGGTCTGATCGACCGGCGCCGATCGCAACCCGGCGACGACTTGCTCTCGGGCCTGATCGCGGTGGAAGAGTCCGGCGATCAGCTGACCGAACTGGAGATCGTCTCCACCTGCATCCTGCTGTTGATCGCCGGCCACGAGACCACCGTAAACCTGATCGGCAATGCGATGCTGGCGATGTTGAGCCACCCCGAACAGTGGGCGGCGCTGGGCGCCAACACTGATCGTGCGCCCGCAGTGATCGAGGAGACCCTGCGTTACGACCCGCCCGTGCAACTGGTCGGCCGAGTTGCCGCCGCCGACATGACGATTGGCGACATCGAGGTGCCGACGGGCGACGTGATGCTGTTGCTGATCGCCGCGGCGCAGCGTGATCCCGCCGAGTTTGATTGGCCCGATGCATTCGATCCCGATCGTGGAACGTTGCGGCACTTAGGATTTGGCCGTGGCGCCCATTATTGCCTGGGCGCGCCTCTGGCGCGACTGGAAGCGGTTGTGGCTCTGTCGGCGGTGACTGCACGGATCCCGGACGCGCGGCTTTACGGTGAGCCGCGGTACAAGCCCAACGTCACGCTGCGCGGTCTGTCGGAGCTGACGGTTACCGTCTAACGCTCTTCGGCTAAGGCAATCGAAATCGGTATGGGCGTGGCCATCTCGATTCTGCCGTTCACGTCGTAGTAGGCGCCGATCGTGTACTCACCTTCGGTCTCGACCGGGAACGCGAGGTCTTGGGTAAAGCACCGGTATTTGGACGGTCTGTTTTCCTCGTCCGGCCAATGCCAACTCGCTTTGAGG
>DASSGQ010000023.1:0-12316 GCA_035693385.1 Mycobacterium sp. | reverse complement strand
CATGCGTTACGGGGATTCCACCGTTGGCGCTGCCGCCGCCTACGCCGCCGCGGTGGCGCTGTTGCATCGCGAACGCACCGGCGCGGGGCAATTCATCGACGTGTCGGCCGTGGAAGCGCTCTCCTCGATGATCGGGGATTGCCTGCTCGAACAGAGCCTCACCGGGAAACGTCTGGGGCCCAACGGCAATGACCACCCCGACATGTCCCCGCATGGCTGCTACCCCTGCGCGGACGGTTCCTGGGTCGCCGTGGCCGTCGCCGACGATGCCGAATGGAATCGATTGTGTGACGTGCTCGGCGCCGCCACGCTGGCCCAAGACCCGCGCTACGCGACGATGGACGAGCGACACCGTCACGCCGAGGCGCTCGACGCCGATCTGGCGCGCTTCACCCGAAATCACGATGCCGAGCAGCTCGCGCACCGCCTGCGGGTGGCGAAAGTGCCGGCGAACAAGAGCGCCAACGCAATTGACGTGATCGGTGATGAACGATTGTGGGACCGGGCGCTGTATCGCTTCGTCACCGATCACCGTGAAGGCCAGCGTCCGGTACTGGGACCGTCGTGGCGGATGGCGCGCGCCCCGGCACGGATCGCGCGGGGTGCACCCGACCTGGGCGAGGACACCGAGTATGTTCTGCGCGAGATCCTGGGCGCGGGATCACCGACGGAAGGCAGGACATGACGCCGACGCACACAGATGCCTTGGCAAAAAC
Organism: Mycobacterium sp.; assembly: GCA_035693385.1. Taxonomy (GTDB): domain Bacteria; phylum Actinomycetota; class Actinomycetes; order Mycobacteriales; family Mycobacteriaceae; genus Mycobacterium. The sequence goes on along the minus strand of DASSGQ010000023.1, from coordinate 11,600 downwards.
CACAGCCCTGGTGACGGGTGCCAGCAGCGGCATCGGCGCGGCGACGGCGAAAGCGCTGGCCGCGCAAGGCGCCGCGGTGGCGCTACTGGCACGCCGAGCCGATCGGCTGGCCGACCTGAAAGCCGACATCGAATCCGCAGGCGGCACAGCACTTGTCGTGCGCGCCGACGTCACCGACGCCGAGCAGGTCGCCGGCGCGGTGCAGCGCACCGTCGACGAGTTGGGACGTCTCGACACCCTGGTGAACAACGCCGGCCTCATGCAGTCCGGACCCGCGGCCGAGGCGCCTTTGCGGGACTGGGATGACATGGTCGCGGTCAACATCCAAGGCGTCCTCTACGTCACCCGCGCGGCGCTTCCGCACCTGATCGATGCGGCCGCAACCTCGCCGCGCGGTGTGGCCGATCTGGTCACCATCAGTTCCACCGCCGGTTGGGTGGCCCGACCTAACACCGCGGTCTACTCGTTGACCAAGTTCGGTGTCAACGCCTTCAGCGAGGGTGTCCGACAAGAGGTTCTCGGCAAGCGGGTCCGTGTTGGGGTGGTGGGTCCCGGGACCGTCGACACCGAACTGTTCACCCATCTGGCCGCGCCGTCGCGGGACGCGTTCGAAACGCAAACGGCCGACATGGTCAAGCTCCGGCCTGAAGACATCGCTGACGCCGTGCTGTACATGGTGACCCGTGACCGGCGGGTCGCGGTAAACCACATGCTGGTGCGCGCCGCCGAACAGACCTGGTAACACCCCGACGAATCCGAACGCGTCGCCTCAGTCAAAGGGGTGCCGGAGAAAGAAGCGATGGGCGAGCCTGGCAACACCGATTTCTTCAAGCGATTCGCGCTGGCGCTCTATCGCCGCGCCGGTGTCGCCGACGCCTGCCTGGACCTGCAAAACCGACACGATCTGGACGTCAACGTGGTGTTGTTCGCCGCGTTTGTCGGCGCCGTTCTGCGGCAACCGCTGACCGCCGCTGATCTCGGCCTCGCGTCTGACCGCGTCAACGCGTGGCATCAGGAAGTGGTCCGCCCGCTGCGCGCGGTCCGTCAGCGCCTCAAGGCCGGGCCGGTGCCCGCACCCAACGAAGCCACGGGGCGTTTGCGCCACAAACTCGCCCAGCTCGAAATCGAAGCCGAGGTGATCGAACTAGACCAGCTCGGCGCGCTGATCCCGGAATTGCAAGCCCCCCGCTCCGCGGGCAACCCCGTCGAATGCGCCGCAGCGGCAATCGAAACCGTCATCAGGACACACACCGCTGCTGCACTCAGCGATCAGGACCGCAAAGCGATCGACAGGGTCGCCACCGAGGCGGCGAGAATCGAGACGTGAAGGAGGCGCCGTCGGCGGTGATGCGAACGGTGTCGCGGCGCGCAGGACCGACCCGAAAAACGGCGCGGAATGATCGAAACCCGTGCTGGAGCCGCCGCATTGGGAATCCTAGCTAGTCAGGACGATTTCATCGTCCGGACGTTCTGGCCGCACACGTAGGGAATAGAGTGTTCGCGTGAATCCGCTGCAGCGGGTGGCCCGAAACCCGACGGCATACCGCTGGCTCGTCCTCAAAGGGCGTCCGATCGCTCTGGGGCTCGAAGCTCTGCTCCGGTTCGCCACCACCGGTCGCATCGGTGTTCTGGACCTTACCGGCCTGCCCAACGTGCAGGTCACCACTTCGGGGCGAAAGACGGGCCTCGCCCGCACGGCGACGGTGCAGTACGTGCCCACCGGGGAGGGGCTTATCGTGGTTGGCTCCAATTGGGGACGGGAGCGTCACCCGTCGTGGTCGGCGAATCTTAAAGCGGCACAACGGATCACCGTTCGCGAACGCGGCCACCGCTTCACTGCCAACGTGCGGCTGCTGTCAGGCGAGGAACGCGACAGGGCATGGGCCACGGTCTTGACGCAGTGGCCGAACTACCAGGTCGCCCAGGATTGCGCAGGCGGACGCCGGTTCCGTCTCTTCCTTCTCACGCGCGCCCCGTGAGATCGCTCCGGGGTGCTGGGCCGTCGCGGCTGCGTTTGGAAAGTCTGTCGCCGCACGGGATGTGAAAATTCGGGGCGATAATGGCGATGCCGTCGGGCTCGGTGCCGCCTTAGGCTGTTCGTCATGCTCAACGGGGTCATGCTGCTGTGGTGGATCCTGACGATTCCGTCGCTTCTTTTCGTTGTCATCGACATCTGGCGAAACGCTCCCGAATCGCCAGTCCTGAAGTGGGCGTTCGTGATTCTCACCCTGTTCACCGGACCGTTCGGCGCATTCTTCTACGTGCTCGGCTGCCGGGAACCAATTCGGGGAACGCACGACGAGTACGTTGCGGCGCGCTGGCGCCAAGTGCTCGGGTCGACCATGCATTGCGTCGCCGGTGACGGGATCGGCATCGTCGTTGCGGCCGCCGTCGGGTCGGGGCTTGCCCTGTCTTTCTGGCCGGATTTCCTGTTCGAGTACGCGCTGGGTTTCGGGTTTGGATGGGCTTTCTTCCAGGCGTTCGCGATGCGCGACATGGCCGGCGGGTCTTACCTGGCGTCGTTGAAGATGACTTTTCTGCCAGAACTGTTGTCGATGAATTTGCTGATGACCGGAATGGTGCTCACTTCCAGCTTTGCAATGATGCGCGTGGCGGGGGCTGACAACCCGACTCGCCCGCAGTTCTGGTTCGTGATGTCGATGGCGCTGCTCGTCGGATTCGTGTGCGCGTATCCCATCAATTGGTGGTTGGTTGCCCACCACATGAAACATGGGATGCTCACCGTTCGTCGAGAACGTGAGCCGACGCCGATGGCGGGGATGGCGATGGGTCATACCTCGGGACGCACACCCGAACAATCGCCGGCCGAGCAGCCCACCGCGGGCGTGAAAGCCGCTATGACCGTCGCCAGTTTCGCCATCCTTGGTGCGGCGCTGGGCACGGTCGTCCAATTCGGCATGTGATATCGGCGGTGGCTAACGGCTATCCGCTCCGCCGAGCAGTCCGGCGCGCCTAGCCGGCGAGTCCTTTTTTGATCGCAGCATCTTGCTTTTGGCCGATGTCCGTTACGAATTCCGGCGGCACGAGCGCATCGGGCGGACCGTCGAACTCAAGTTCGGCGAAGGCGTTGCCCTCGGTGAACAGCAGCACGGTCACGCCCGTGGAGCCGTCGGGCGAAGGCCCCGAGATCGTCGTGCCGCCGGTGCCGATGCCGATCGGTTCTGCCACCCCGTGGACATAACCATCCCGAGTCGCCTTAGCCGATTCCAGCGCGCTGAGGGCGGCGGCAGGATCCGGCAGGATCTGGATGCTGTCGGCGATGACGTGCGTGCGGCCTTCGTTGCTGTAGGTGGTGCTGACGCCTGGCTGGCCGTTCGGATTGTTGACCGGTGGACTAGCCGTGAAGATTTCGGGCGCGTTGATATCGCTCGCCTGGATCAACAATCCGGTGTAGTCGGCCGGCTGCGCGAGCGCGGTCGATGGCACCGCCACCGGCATCAGTGCCACCGCTGTCGCGGTGAGCAGCGCACGACAAACCCTCATGGCACACGCGCCCCGTGGCTCAGCCACCGAGCCCCTTCTTTACCGCCGCGTCTTGTTTTTGTGCCACGTCGGTGACAAAGTCCTGCGGCGGGAGCGAGTCGACCGGGCCATCGAATTCCAGCGTGACTAACGCCTTGCCCTCGGTAAACAGCACTGTCGTCACTCCCTTGGAGTTGTCCGGTGAGTTCCCGGACAGGACAGTTCCGCCAGTACCGACGCTGAACGAATCCGATGTCGGGTTTTTGATCGCGTTCCCTTGTCCGCCCTTTGCCGCGTTCAGCGCGTTCGTTGCAGCGCCGGGGTCCGCGAGGACCTGGATGGTGTCTTTGATGACGTGGCTGTTGTCCTGGGTGCTGAACGTCACGGCAACGCCCGGTTGGCCATTCGGATTGTTTGTCAGCGGGCCGCCCGTGAACTGGACCGGTGCGTTGATGTCGGTCGCCTGGATCAGGAGCCCGCTGTAATCGGTCGGCTGTGCCGACGCCGAGGAAGTCGGCGCTGAGCTGGTCGCACTCTTCGCCGAGGTGGCTGATCCAGAGCTTGACGGCGACGACGTCTGCTTGCTGCCGCAGCCGGCTACCGAGACCGTCAGCGCTGTCGCCGCCGCTACGCCCGCGATCACCGTCCGAGAAATCCTCATCGCATCGTGCTCCTTCCAGGCCACTTTTGGCGACACTGTCGACTTCGTTCCCGAATCGCACAGTACATCGCTTCGTCTCGCCGACCGTCCTGGCGGTGATGAACGGCCTACCCGTGTTGCTAGCCCAGGCAGCGCTCTTCATTGCCGCAGGATTCGTCGGCGCCCTCGATCGGCCCACGCCGCACACCGGATGAGCCTGCGAATCGCGACAAGCGCAGCCTGGTCAGGTCCGGCAGCCGAGCTCCCCGCTTACGTGAACCGATTGGCACGCGCTTACGTATCCAAGAAAGTGACCAGCTGGCGCGCCGACCCGAATCGCGGTGACGCCCGCGGGTGGACGCGACCGCTTCGGATACTCGTCATCGGCGCCGGTGTGAGCGGTATTTCCGTTGCCCGGGGATTGCTGCGAGATGGCCATAACGTCATGGTCTTCGATCAGCGCAATGACACGCGCGCGGGTGGCGGCGCGGTGACCATCTGGTCCAACGGCGAGACAGTTTTGCGGCAACTGGGCGTCGACATGGATGGGGCCGGCCAACTGCTTTCCAGCGTGCGGGTGATGACGTCTCGGGGCCGACGGCTCGCAACTTTGGACGTGACCGCGATGGTGAACCGGCTGGGTGCGCCCGTCCGGATGGTGCCACGTCGTGTCCTGCTGGAACGGCTGCTCGAGGGCTTTCCGGGCGACCGCATCCTGTGCAACTGCCGAGCGTCGAGGCTCGTCACCCGGTCCGAAGGCGTGCAGGTCGAATTCGACGATGGCAGTTTCACCGAAGGCGACTTGGTGATCGGTGCCGATGGTCTGCATTCGATGGTTCGAGATTTCGTCGGCGCGCCGGCCGCGCGTCCGACGGGCTGGTGCAGCTGGCAGGGACTGGTCTCCCTTCCCGGCCTCGTCGACAAGCGCGTCGCGACGATCGTCATCGGTGAGCACGGAAATACCGGTATCTGGCCGGCGGGCGGGTCCGATGTGCAGTGGTGGTTCGACCTGCCGTGGTCGTACGACTTCGTCAGGCCGCACCGTCCAATCGATCTGATCCGATCCAACTTCGGCGGCTGGTCTGACGCGGTGGACCAAGTGCTCGCGACGCTGACCGACGAAGACCTGGCGGGTTCGCCCTACCCCCACTTTCGGCATCCGATTGCCGGGACGTCGGACGCGGGCGCGGTGACCTTGCTCGGCGACGCCGCGCACACGATGCCGCCCACCCTTGCGCAAGGAACCAACCAGGCGCTGCTGGACACCATGGTGTTGTGCAGGGCGCTTTCGGAACTGCGGAATGGGCCGGAGTCCGGGGGTGACCTTCTGAGGGCGCTGCGCGGGTACGAGAAGACCAGGCGACGCCGGGTCAAAGCCGTGTCCCGAGTGGCATCACTTCAGGTAGCCCACGGTGAATCAGTGCTTAGACCGGCGGCGTTGATCTCGGACCGCTTGCAGACACGGGTGCTGACGGAGTTTGTGCGTTGGACCAGTCATCCCCGGATCACCGCGGAGATCGACCGCGACCTTGCGACCGCAACGGCTGTTGCCCCGTGTCCGCAATGAACGCCGCCAGAACCACATCGCCCCGATCGGCGCACACTTCGGTCGATACCGTGCGCATACGGGCTGATTTCGACGCGCCCTCGCGGTGGCTCTGGCTAGTCAAGTGGTGCGTACTGGCCGTTCCGCACTATCCCATATTGATACTTCTCTATCTGGTGTATCCGCTACTGACGATCGTTGCCGGCGTGGCGATCCTGTTCACCGGGCGCTACCCGCGCCCGATCTTCGACTTCAACGTCGGGGTGCTTCGTTGGTCGTGGCGCGTCATGAATTACCGGTTTCCGATGAACAGCACCGACAAGTACCCGCCGTTCACGCTCGCATCTCGGCCCGATTACCCCGGTGATCTGGAGGTCGAGTATCCAGAACGGCTCACTAACTGGGCAGTGCTGGTGAAGTGGTGGCTGCTGGCGCTGCCGCAGATACTCCTCTGCTGGGCGATGGAGCCCCTGCTGCAGGTGCTGACCGTCATCGCGGCAGTGACGCTTTTGGCCATCGGAACGATCCCCCAGGGCATGTTCGACCTGCTGATGGGTATCGTTCGATGGCGATACCGGGTGGCGGTGTATGTTTCGTTGATGAGCGACGAATATCCGTCGTTCCAGATGGATCTAGGTAGCCGATAACGCGCGATAATCCATTGTTTCCCTACGTATATCGGTTCGGACAGCCCCTCTTCGACCGGCTCTTCTACTACCGATATCGTCGAGCGGCGCTCGCACATGCGACTGGCCGGCTGCTGATGGTCGGTCTCGGGCCGGGGACCGATTTGAAATTTGTGCCGCACGGGGTGACATCGATCGCCGCCGTGGAGCCGGTGGCCGTTTTCCGGCGGATGGCGTCCCGTCTTGCCTTTCGCCGCGGCATTGCCGTCGACATTGTCGATGGGACTGGGGAGTCGATTCCGTTCCCGGACAATACCTTCGATTCGGTGCATATCGGGTTGGTGCTGTGCTCGGTGGACGATGTGGCCGCGACGCTGCGCGAGATCCGACGGGTGCTGGTGCCAGGCGGAAGGTTGGTCGTCCTCGAGCACGTCCGGGGAGAAGGCGCCATGGGCCGTTTCCAGGACCTGGTCGCAAAGCCGTGGTCCCGCTTGGCCGGGGGCTGCGAGCCGAACCGAAGGACCATCGACGCCATTGCCGCGGCCGGCTTCGATATCACGCAATTGCGCAGTATCCGAACCCCTGTGCCGTTCCCGTGCAAACCCCATTTGCAAGGCGTCGCGACTGCGATCGCGAACAACGATTGAATTGTGAGCTAGATCACACTGAACCTTTAAGGCGCGGAGCTCGTGTAGTGGGACACGGGGCGTGTCGTCGGTGATCACGCAGCCAGCATGATCGCGACGGGCCGTTACGGAAGGGACTGTGGCGATGAACTTTACGGTGTTGGCGCCGGAGATCAACTCGGCGCGGATGTTCTCTGGCGCGGGTTCGGAACCGATGTTGAATGCGGCGGCGGCCTGGGATGGGCTGGCCTCCGAGTTGGGGGCCGCCGCGTCGTCGTTTTCGTCGGTGACGTCAGGTCTGACGGGCCAGGCGTGGCAGGGTCCGGCGTCGGCGGCGATGATGGCTGCGGCGGCGCCCTATGTGAGCTGGCTAAATGCGGCGGCGACTCGGGCGACCGGGGCGGCAGGGCAGGCTCGGGCGGTGGCCGGCGCGTTTGAGGCTGCCCGGGCTGCCACGGTGCATCCGTTGGCGGTGGCGGCCAACCGGAATGGGTTGGTGCAGCTCGTGATGTCGAATTTCTTTGGGCAAAATGCGCCGGCGATTGCGGCTGTTGAGGCCGACTACGAGCGGATGTGGGCCCAGGATGTGGCCGCGATGGGCGGCTATCACGCCGGGGCCTCGGCCGCCGCCACGCAGCTGGCGCCGTTGCAGTCGCTGAACGGGCTGGCGACGCGGCTCGCCGGGGCGCTGGGCCTCAGCCCGGTCACCAACCCCGTAGCCGGCGACCCGGACTTCATGAGCCAAACCAGCGGTTTCGGGGGTTTGTTCTCGAACACCTCAATTGCCGACCCGGACGACAATCACTTTGTTGGGACTAACATCTCGACCCCGCTCTTCACGGCTGGGGTGACTTCCGGGGCTGAAACCACCTTGGGCCTCGGGGCACCCGGTCAGACCATACTCACGTTCCAAAGTCCGGTCGCCCCGTTCTTGAATAGTTCGATCGCGCTTCCGGTCACGGATCCCTTGGCGCCGCTGTTTACCGCGCTTCTCCCGCTCGGCTTCTGACGCTGACGGCCGGCGGGCTGAGGCCTGACGGGCACGCGAGGAGCTATTCGACGCCGACGGCCTCGATGATGTTCAGCCGTGCCGCGCGCCTGGCGGGCGGCACCGAGCCGAGCAGGCTGAGCGCCAAGGCGCCGGCGGTGAAGACGATCGCCGTCCAGCTGGGCCGGAAGACGACCGGGAAATTCATCATGTCCCCGCTGACCAGACTGAACAGCCACTGGTCTGCACATCCGAACGCCAGACCCAACACACCGCCGATGACCCCGATGCCAGTCGCTTCGGCGAGCACCATCCGCAACGTAAACCGGCGACTGGATCCCATCGCTCGTAGCACGCCGATTTCGCGGCGCCGTTCCAGCACCGAAAGCGTCAACGTGTTGAGCAACGCGACGGCGGCGACGAACACGACGATGATCCATACGGCGTTCGCGATGAACATGCTCTGACGCATCGGCGCCTCGAGGCCGGCCAGTTTGGCCCGGCCGTCGTAGACGTAGTTCGGCGCCGGCACCGCCCGACGGACGTCGGCCAACAAGCGTTGGGTGTCCGCGCCTGGGGCCGCGGCGATCTCGAGCGTGGTCGCTACCGGGCGGTCGAACCAGGAGCGCATTTGATCGAGGCTCATCCCGACCGTGCCGATCACCGTCGAGAAGTACGGCACCAGGGCCAGCACGGTCGTCTGCCGCGCGCCGTGAGGCGTTTGCATCCGCAACTGGCCGCCGACACGAACGTGCAGGGTCTCGCCCAGATTCTGGGAGAGCACTACGCCCCGACCGGCCAGGACTTCGTCTCGAATGTGTTCGTCGACCGCCCGGTACAGCGGATCGGCTGTCCCGGAGGAAAACCCGTCGAGCATGACGCGCGTGCTGCCCACCTCGGCGAACCCAAAGGCACCCTCGGTCACGCGTCGCACGCCCGGCAATGCGGCAATCTTTTTGGAAAGACCTTGCGGGAGAGCATCAGTCGGATAGCTGTCGGGGGGATTTACGCTCACCCACACGGGGGCATCGGCGACCGGGGAGACGATGGCCCTCGCCGACCGGATCATGTCGGCGTTTGTCCCGGTGATCGAGACGGTGGTGACCACCGCGATGAGCACCGTCATCACCGTCGCCCACACCCGTCGCGGCGCGCGTTCGATGGTCGCCGCAGCAAGGGCCCCGACGGAGCCGAATATTCGGGCAGTCGCGGCGGTGGCTTTGACGATGGGCATGGTCAGGGCGAAGCCAAGGGCTACCTCGGCAGCAAACACCGCCGACATCGCGGCAAAGGCCAATGCGCCCCGTTGGGTGACAACCACGAAGAGCGACACCGCGAAGACGCTCACGGCTCCGACCCCGGATGCCATCCGGAGCCAGCGCGGCACCCGGTCCGCCGCTGAAACCCCAACGGGTGCCAGCGCTTCGATCGGTGCAACCTTGTACACCTGCCGCGCCGCCACCGCCGACGCAACGACACTTGTCAGCGCGGTCACCGCGACGGCGGCCGGTATCGCGTAACCGGGAAGCCAATATTCGATGCGGGCTTCGAGCCCCTGGGTCATGGCCGGAGGCAAACGGCCAATTGCGATGCGGCCCATTACTATTCCGATGGCAGATCCGATGGCTGCGCCGATCACTCCAAGAATCGCAGCTTCCACGAGCATGTCGCGGACGATGGTGACACGTCGGCCGCCGATCGCGCGCAGCATCGAGATGACCGGCCGGCGCTGGGTGATCGCCATGGTCATCGTTGTGTAGATCAGGAATGCGCCGACTATCAACGCAACCATCGCACCCATCAGGGCCATGTAGTTCATCAACCGGACACCGTCGCCGGCGCGGGTAGCCCGCATACTCGGGTCGGCGACGATGGCCCGACCATTCACCGCGGCGGAGACCGCGGCGCGAACCTTGGCCGCATCGGCACCGGGTTTAGTGGTGATCAGGATTGAGTCGAGCTGGCCTTGACGTCCGGTAATGCTCTGCGCCAACGCAAGTGGAGCAAGGACGTAGTGTCCGTCATTGAGATCCGCCACCTGCTTGCCCTGGAGCACCTCGGTGACCGTGACCGATGCCGAGCCGAGTTGGAACGTCGCGCCTTTGGCTCGACCGACACCCGGCCCGACGCGGACCCCGTTCGCCGGCCCGGGGGGACCCGCCAACTGGGCCGCTGTGCCGTCTTTCAAGACATCTTTCAGGGCGCCGCCCAAGGCCGCAGTGCGCTCGTCGACGCCGAACAACAGAACCGGCCCCGACGACGAGGACGCCGACGACCGAATCATCGGTGCTGCCGTCGCCACGCCGGGAACTGCGGCCACGTCGGCGGTTATCGTGTCGGGAAATCCTGCATCGGTAATGCCCGAAACCTCGAGCGATGCGATGCCCGCGATGCCGTCGGCAAGCCGATTGACCGATCCGGTGATCGATCCGAAGATGCCGAATACGGCGACGAGGTACATCGCCGACACCGCCATCACCGCGATCGATGCGATCGTGCGGCGGCGATGCACCGCGAGTTCACGCAGGCTGAACACTCGGAGCCGACTCGCAGCGGCACTTAGCGCGGAAGTGGGTCTCACACCAGGACCGCTGATCGCTCGTCGGAGACCACCCGACCGTCCTGCAGCATGATTATCCGGTCGGTCGCGTCCGCGGCTTCCGAGTTATGGGTGACCATGACCACCAGCCGGCCGCGGCCGGGCTCGTGCGCCACCTCGCCGAGGAGCTTCAAGATGGACGAACCCGTGGTCGAATCGAGGTTCCCGGTTGGTTCGTCAGCCAGAATCAGCGGCGGGTCCATCATCAGCGCGCGCGCCACAGCTACTCGCTGCATCTGCCCGCCGGACAGCTCAGCGGGTCTGTGCTCGGTCCGGTTACCAAGCCCCACCCGCTCCAGCAGCCGGATCGCATCGGGTTTGGCCCTTCCCAGCCGGACACCGTCCAGCAGCTTCGGGATCGCGACGTTCTCCCACGCCGACAACGTCGGCAACAGATTGAAGAACTGGAATATGAACCCCACGCGATGGTGGCGAAACTGCGACTGCTGCTCATCGGTGAGGCGACCGACCTCGTCGCTGTCGAATTCGATCGACCCGGAATCGGGGGAGTCCAGTGCGCCGAGCAGATGCAGCAAGGTGCTCTTGCCCGCCCCCGACGGTCCGACCATCGACACGAACTGCCCGCCCTCGAGCCGCAGACTTATTGCGTCGAGTGCCCGCACAGTCTGACCGCCCACTCTGTATTCGCGCACCACGTCACGCAATTCGATCGTCAGCAATTTGTGCTTGGGACTGGCGGAGGTGTCGGTGTCGACGCGTCTGAACATGATCCTCCCGCGAGTCCGCACTAGTCAGCGCTTCCCCACACATGAACGCCGTCCCCCCAGGCGCTGGTATCGGATATAACGAGACGGCGCCGCGTTCCGTTCATCCAAAGACAGCGGTGCGCCTCAAAAGGATTCGGCGAGGCTTCCAGAAAGACCCCGCGACTTTCTGCGACGTCGTGTTTCGTGCGCAACGGCCATGAAGCTCGATCACAACCAAGAGGATTCAGTCCTCACTCGCGCCGTGTCGGCGCTCGCCGTCGCTGGGCTCGGTTCGATGGCCCAGCTCCTCACTCGCGCCGTGTCGGCGCTCGCCGTCGCTGGGCTGGGTTCGATGGCCCAGCTCCTCACTCGCGCCGTGTCGGCG
>DASSGQ010000022.1:0-12539 GCA_035693385.1 Mycobacterium sp. | reverse complement strand
GCGGGTGTTCTCGTCCACCAGGTCGGCGCGCCGCGGCGCCGGCTCCACCGCCGTGACCCGAGCGCCGGACGCCACGCCGAGCGCGGCCAGGAGCGCCGTCTTGCCGCCGGGTCCGGCGCACAGGTCCAGCCACCGGCCGGTGTCGCCCTCGACCGGTGCCAACGTCAGCGCGCGGGCCACCAATTGGCTGCCCTCGTCCTGAACCAGCGCGGCGCCGTCGCGGACCGGCGCGAGCCGTCCGGGGTCCCCGCCGGGCAGATACACCGCATACGGCGAATACGTGCCGACGGTCCCACCCACCGCGTCGGCCAATTCGGCGGCGGTCAGTAGCCCAGGGCGCGCCGCCAGGTGCACCCGGGGTCGTTCATCGTCGCTGGCCAGCACGGCGTCGAGTTCGGCCGCGTCCGGGCCCAGCGCGTCGGCGAAGGCCTGGGCGATCCAGCGCGGGTGGGCGTGCACGAAGGCGGCATGCCCGATCGGGTCCCGCACCGGGTCGGGAGCCAGCTCGTCCATCCAGGACTTCTCGTCGCGGGCCGCGATGGTCCGCAGCACGCCGTTGACGAAACCCGCTCGCGCCGAGTCGAATTCGATTCCGGCCTGTTCGACCGTGGTGGACACCGCGGCATATGCGTCGACCCTGGTGCGCAGCAGCTGGTAGGCGCCCAGCCGTAGCAGGTCGAGCAGCACCGGGTCGATGGCTTCCGGCGAGCGTCCGGCCGCCGCGCCGATGATCGCGTCGAGCAGGCCCTGGGTGCGGCAGGTGCCGTAGGTCAGTTCCGTGGCGAAAGCGGCGTCTCGGCCGCTGATTCCGCGTTCGCGCAGCAGCGCGGGCAGGGCCAGGTTCGCGTACGCATCGCGCTCGCGGACGGCCCGGAGCACGTCCAACGCGGCGGCACGCGCCGGGTCCAGCGGCCGGCGCGGCTTTCCGCGCCCTTTAGCCGATGGTCGGGGCGGGCTCATGACGCCCGCACGGCGGTGTCGAGCCGGGCACCGCGCGCCCAGTCGACGGCGTTCATCAATTTCTTTCCGGGCGGCTGAATCTGGCCCAGCCGCACCGGTTCCGTGCCGGTGCCGATCCACACGCTGTGGCGGTCGACGTGAATGGCACCGGGCGGCAATGGTTTTGGAGGCTGGTCGAGGCCAACCGGTCCGAGCTTGATGCGCAGGTCGCCGATGAGCGTCCAGGCCCCCGGGTTGGGTGTGACGGCGCGGATGCGACGCTCCACCACCGGTGCCGGCAGATCCCAGCGCACCCGGGCCTGTTCGACGGTGATCTTGGGCGCGATGCTGACCCCGTCGGCTGGTTGCGGTCGCGGCATCAGTGTTCCGTCGGCGACGCCGTCCAGCGTGGCCGACAGCAGCGCCGCACCCGAATGGGCGAGCCGCTCCAGCAGATCGCCCGCGGTGTCGGTCGGCCGGATCGTCTCGGTGACGACCCCGTACACCGGTCCTGAGTCGAGGCTCGGCTCGATCTGAAAAGTGGTCGCCCCGGTGATGGCGTCCCCCGCGGCGATCGCGGCCTGAACCGGGGCCGCACCGCGCCAGGCAGGCAGCAACGAGAAGTGCAGGTTGATCCAGCCCTGCGGCGGCACCGCGAGCAGGTCGTCGCGCAGCAGCGCGCCGTAGGCCACCACCGCGCAACACTGGGGGGCCAACTCCGACAGCTCGGCGACGAACTCTGGCGAGTTGGGCCGCGCCGGCCGCAACACCGGAATGCCACGGTCGAGCGCTTCGCGGGCCACCGGCGACGGCTCCGGCTTGCGGTGGCGGCCGGCCGCGGCGTCGGGTCGGGTGAGCACGGCGACCACCTGGTGCCGGGGTGACTCGATGAGGCGACGCAGCGCGGGCAGCGCGGGTTCCGGGGTGCCGGCGAAGACAAGACGCACCGCCACAGTCTAAGAAGCACCGGATTTCCGGCCGACATGCCGGGAGTCGATCCCGTGCCGGGCCGCCCTCCCAGCCCGGCACGGGACCCGGACGACTACAAGTCGATATCCACGTCCAGTTGCACATCGGGCTCGCCGCCGGCGGCGGTGAACGCCCCCAGGGCTCGCACCAGCCCGCGGCGCTCCGTCGGCGGCATCTTCGCCACGATGGCGGCGATCTCGGCGCGCCGGTAGGCGATGACGCGACGAACGACATCGCGGCCACGCTTGGTCAGTGCCGCCAGTAGTTCGCGCCGAGAGGTCGGGTGCGGCAGGCGGTCGATCAGCCCGGCGGCCACGAGCCGGTCGACCATCCGGCCGGTGGCCGACGGTTGCACGCCCAGCAGACCCGCCAGCGTGGCCAGGTTGATCGGACCCCGGCTGGACAAAATCACCAAGGTCCGGAACTGCGGAATCGTAATGGTCTCGTCGACCTGGCTGATTGAGCGCGCCGAGATGGCCATCAGCAACCGGGAAGCCGTCAGCAACGCATCGGTGATCGCATCCAGCGACTCGTCGGCCGTCGTCGCGTTGTCCGTGGCCATCGCGCCCCTTTCACTGGGCCGTTCCCGGACCATCAGCGGGCTAAAGAACAGAAAGTGTAACAGGCTTCTAATGTCTTCGGGATTGACTATTTCTATTGCATACTATCGTCTGAGGGCATGGTCTGGCGCCGGGTGTGCCGAGAGCCGGCACAGTGGCTACCCGATGTGCAGCGGGTCAATCTGGACCCGGACCGGCTCGTGGGATTGCCGGGCGCTGAGCACGCCCACGCCGCGCCGGAGCGCCGCCGCCAGCTGGAGCCCCTGCTCGCGACGGACCCGCACCAGCATCCTGATCGCCGGGACATCGGTGGGCGTGCCCGGTGGGCGCCGCACGCCGGGCGGCAAGTCCACCGGGCCGAGCAGCTCGGCTCCGTCCGGCAGCCGGGCCTCGCCCAGCAACGCCTCGGCGGCGCCCGCCGCTCCGTCGATGGCCGCCATCTGCACACTGGGCGGCAGGCCGACTTCGGTGCGAGCCACCAGTTCGGCTTCCGCATGCCCCACCGGATCCCAGCGGATCAGCGCCTGCACGGTGGGGATCGACGCGTCGGCGACCACCGTCACCACACCGCCGTCGCCGCGGGCCCGCACGAGTGCGGCGGCGCTCATCCAGCGCCACAGGGCGTCCTCGGCGGCCCGCAGGTCTTGCCGGCCCAGCAGTGCCCAACAGTCCAGCAGTAGCGCCGCGCCGTACCCGCCCGCTGCATGGGGTTCGGCACCCGGGGTGGCGACCACCAGCGCCGGCTGGGCGGCGACCTCCGAGACGACGGCCTCGCCCGACGAGGTGACAACCGGCGTACCGGCGAAGGCGCGGCCGAGCTCTTCGGCGGTGCGCCTGGCCCCGACGACCACGGCTCGCACCGCGTCCGAACCGCAGCGCGCGCACCGCGGGGCCGGTTCGACGCGGCCGCACCAGCGGCACACCGCGCCGTGCTCCTGCAGGGACAGCGGGCCGGTGCAGTGCCGGCACCGGGCGATGGTGCGGCAGCGCCCACACGCCAGCGACGGGACATACCCGCGCCGCGGGACCTGAACGAGCACCGGCGCCCCGGCCTCCAGCGCTGAGCGTGCGGCGCGCAGCGCGATGGACGGAATCCGCGCGGTGCGCGCGGCCGGGTCGCGTTCGTCGGCGTAGCCGGTGTCGTCGAGGGCCACCACCCGCGGCGTGCGGGCACGCACCGCCGGCCGGGCCGCGACGATGTCGTGGGCCCATCCGCTGCGCACCAGCGCGTGGGCTTCAGCGGTCCGTGCGTAGCCCCCGATCAGCCCCGCGCACCGGGCCTGATGCGCGCGCAGCATCGCCACCTCCCGGGCATGCGGGTAGGGAGCCCGAGGTTCGGCCAGGCTGTCGTCGGCGTCTGACCAGACCATCACCAGACCCAAGTCGCTCAGCGGCGCGAACACCGCGCTGCGGGTGCCGATCACCACCCGCGCGGTGCCGCGCAGCGCCGCGAGCCAACGCCGGTAGCGTGCGGCCGGGCCGAGGCCCGCCGAAAGCGCCACCACGCTGGCCTCGTCGATGCGGGTCGTCGCAGCCCGCCACAGCGCGTCCAGATCCCGCTGATCGGGCACGATCGCCAACACGGCCCGTCCCGTCCGTACGGTCTGCGCGGCGGCCTCGGCGAATCGGTCCGCCCACGGCTCGCCCGGGAGCACCTGCCAGACGGCGCGGGCGGCACGGGACTCGGCCAGCGCGGCCAGGAACTGGCCGCCGCGGCCGTAGGACTCCCAGCCCGACGGGTCGACGGGGGCGACGACGGGCAGCGGGACGACAGCCGTGCTTTCCCGCTCCACCCTGGCGTGCCGGGCCGGCACCGCCAGGCGCAACACGTCGGGCCGGGTCCCCGCGTAGCGCGCCGCCACCGCGTCGACCAAACGGCGGGTCTCCGCGGTGAGCACCGGTTCGGGGGAGACGACGCGATCAAGCCAGCCCAGTTTGCCGGCGTGATCGGTGTCGTTGCGGCGCTCGAGTACAAACCCGTCAACCAGCCGGCCGTGGAACCGCACCCGCACCCGCACGCCCGGCTGAGCGTCGTCGGACTGCTCGGGCGACACCAGGTAGTCGAACTCGCGGTCCAGGTGCGGCACCGACAGCATCGGCAGCACTCGGGCGATCGGTTCGACCTCGACGGGCGTGCGCGCGGTGCCGTTCCGGGTCACGGTGCCCGAGATACGTTGCTAAATAACATCATTAACCATCCGAGGCACACCGTATCGCCGGGGACCGACAACTAGCCTGCGAATGGCTCCAGCTCTGGCTCGTCGCGTTCCTGTCGACCGAAGAAGAATCCGGCCGTGATGAGGATTTGGGCCGCGGCGTACAACCACCAGATCGGCACGGCCAGTGCGTCGTTGTACAAGATGAAGCGGTCGATGCCGATCATCGCGTCCGACGCCGCAAAACACACCGCCCCCACCGCGGCCCAGATCGTCGGCAGGTCTGCCAAGAGCGCCGCGCAGACCATCGCGGTCAGCACCGCCATGTAGAGCGTCACCGGAATCGTCAGCTGGTCGCGGCCCAGGTGAGGCCAGAACCATGCCAGCAACGACACCGTCGCCAGGCACATCAACACGACGGCGGCCAGGCGCACCCGGGACGCGCGGGCCAGCGGAAACAGCGCGGCCAGGAAACACAAGTGCGCCAACAGGAATGACACCAGCCCCACGACGAACGACAGTGTCCACCACGGGATCGCCAGCACCCAGTCGCCGAGGGCCGACAGCAGCAGCGCCGGCATCAGCCAGCGCCGTTCGCGGACGATGGGATGCGCCACCGCGGCGACGGTCAGCAACAACGCCATCAATGCCTTGAACGGCGGCTGCATAACCCAGTGCCCGGTCAACGCCGACCCCGGCGGGGTGCGCAACGCGAGCACCGTCAGGTAGACGCCGTACCCGACGCCCGCCCAGCCGGCGACCACCCAGGCACCGGACACCATCCGAGGTGCGTACGGTACTTCCATGCCCAGCCTGGACAGCACAGCGGACGGAAAACCCGGTATCGACCCCATTCTGCTGAAGGTACTGGATGCGGTTCCGTTCCGGCTAACGACCGATGACGGTGTCGCCGTGGCGCGGCAACGGTTCCGCGACCTGCCGCGTCTTCCGCTGCATCCCGAGGTGCGCGTCGAGGACCGGGCCATTCCGGGTCCGGCGGGCCCCATCGGCATCCGGATCTATTGGCCGTCAACTTATTCCGCGGGCGGCGCGCCGGCACCCGTCGTGCTGTATTTCCACGGTGGCGGCTTCGTCGTGGGCGACCTCGAAACCCACGACGGCTCCGCCCGCCAGCATGCGGCGGGCGCCGACGCGATCGTCGTCGCCGTCGACTACCGGTTGGCGCCCGAGCACCCCTACCCCGCCGCCGTCGAAGACGCTTGGGCCGCAACACTCTGGGTCGCCGCGCACGGCCCCGACATCGGTGCCGACACGACCCGGATGGCCGTCGCCGGGGATTCGGCCGGCGGAACCATCGCGGCGGTGATGGCGCAGCGCGCGCGTGATGGCGGCGGACCGCCGATCGTGTTCCAGCTGTTGTGGTATCCGTCGACGATGTGGGACCCGTCGCTGCCGTCCTTCACCGAAAACGCCGACGCGCCGATCCTCGACGTCAAAGCCGTCACCGCGCTCTCCCTTTGGTACGCAGGCGAAGTCGACTTGTCCGACCCGCCGCCGGGGATGGCGCCGGGGCGCGCCGAGAATCTGGGCGATTTGGCACCGGCCTACATCGCGGTCGCCGGCTACGACCCGCTGCGCGACGACGGCATCCGTTACGGCGAGTTGCTGGCCGCGGCCGGCGTGCCCGTCGAGGTGCACAACGCCGAGACGATGGTGCACGGCTACCTCGGCTACGCAGGAGTGGTCCCCGCCGCCACCGCCGAGCTGGAGCGCGGACTCGCGGCGCTGGGGGATACGCTGCACAAACGGGAGGGAAGCGTACGGTGAACGCATGATTGAGCCGGCCCTCGCCCCACCGGGCATCGATCCGACGTTCAAAATGTTGCTCGACGCGTTCCCGATGACCTTCAACGCCGCCGACGGTGTCGAGGTCGCGCGCTCGAGGCTGCGGCTGCTCAAGGTGCCCCCGGAACTGGTTCCGGACGTGCGGACCGAGGAACGGACGATCGGTTACGGCGAGTTCACCGACATTCCGGTGCGGATCTATTGGCCCGCCAGCGACGACACACCCCTGCCCGTCGTCGTCTTCTACCATGGCGGCGGATTCTCGCTCGGCGACCTGGACACCCATGACCCCGTCGCCCGGTTGCACGCCGTGAGTGCCGACGCCATCGTCGTGTCGGTCGACTACCGGCTCGCCCCCGAGCACCCGTTCCCGGCCGGGGTGAACGACTGCTGGGCCGCCTTGCAGTGGGTCGCCGAAAATGCCGCCGAGCTGGGCGGTGACCCCAAGCGGATCGCGGTGGCCGGCGACTCGGCGGGCGGCAACCTGGCCGCGGTGATGGCGCACCTGGCCCGCGACAACGGCGGGCCGGAACTCGTGTTTCAGTTGCTGTGGTACCCGTCGGTCACGGCCGATCTGTCGCTGCCGTCGCACACCGAGAACGCCTCTGCGCCCATCCTGGACCGCGACGTCATCGACGCCTTCCTGTCCTGGTATGTGCCCGATCTCGACATCACCAATCCAAAGGACGTACCCACCACGCTGGCGCCGGCCAATGCGGCCGACTTGTCCGGTTTGCCGCCCGCCTACATCGGAACCGCGGAACACGATCCACTGCGCGACGACGGGGCCCGCTACGCCGACCTGCTCAACGCCGCCGGCGTGCCCACCGAACTGAACAACGAGTCGACCCTGGTGCACGGTTACGTCAACTTCGCCCTGGTGATACCCGCCGCCGGCGAGGCCACCCATCGCGGGCTGACGGCGCTGCGCAAGGCGCTGCACCCCTAGGCGTGCGGTGGCCGGGCGCTAGGCTCGACCGATGGCCAAGGAGTTTGGGCGGATCGACGAGTCCCTGCGGGACTTCATCGCAGATCAGGCCATGTTCTTCGTCGCCACCGCGCCCTCACAGGGCGGCCGGATCAACCTCTCCCCCAAGGGATATCGCGACACCTTCGCGGTGCTCGACGAGCACACCGTGGCTTATCTCGACCTGTTCGGCAGCGGCGTTGAAACGATCGCCCACCTGCGCGACAACGGCCGGATCACCATCATGTTCTGCTCATTCACCCGCAACTCGCGAATCTTGCGGCTGTTCGGCGCCGGGCGGGTCGTCCGCCCGGATGACGCCGAATTCGCCTGCCTGCTCACGCATTTCGGGACCCAGCATGCGGGCGTTCGCGCCGTCATGGTGATCGACGTCGAGCGGATCGCCGACGCCTGCGGATTCGCGGTGCCCTACTACGAGCTCGTCAACGAACGGCCGGTGCTCGACGCGCATCACACCAAGGCGTCCGATGAGGGATTCGCTGGGATGGCCGATCGCAACCGGCACAGCATCGACGGGCTGCCCGCGCTGGAGCCCGACCACCCGCCACCTAGACGGCGCTGACCGCCGAACGTGACGCTGCAGTCACATCGGGCGCCGAACGTGACCGCAGCGTCACGTTCGAGTGCGAAACCTAGACGGCGCGCCTGAGCTCGTCGACCTTGTTCAGCTGCTCCCACGGCAGGTCGATGTCGGTGCGGCCGAAGTGCCCGTACGCGGCGGTCTGCGCGTAAATCGGGCGCAGCAGGTCCAGGTCGCGGATGATGGCGCCGGGCCGCAGGTCGAACACCTCGGGAACGATCTTCTCGATCTTGACCGGGTCAACCGTCGCGGTGCCGAACGTCTCGACGAACAAGCCAACCGGCGCGGCTTTGCCGATGGCGTAGGCCACCTGCACCTCGACCCGCTCCGCCAGGCCGGCGGCGACGATGTTCTTGGCCACCCAGCGCATCGCGTACGCCGCTGACCGGTCCACCTTGGACGGATCCTTGCCGGAGAAGGCTCCGCCGCCGTGCCGGGCCCAGCCGCCGTATGTGTCGACGATGATCTTGCGGCCGGTCAGCCCGGCGTCGCCCATGGGCCCTCCGAGGACGAACTTGCCGGTCGGGTTGACCAGCAACCGCGTCGAGGACGTGTCCAGCGTTTCGTGCGCGAGGTCGTCGAGCACGGTGTTGAGGACCTTTTCCCGGATGTCGGGCGTGAGCGTGTTTTCCAGGTCGATATCGGCAGCGTGCTGGGTGGAGATCACCACGGTGTCCAACCCGACCGGGACGTCGTCCTCGTAGGCGATGGTCACCTGGGTCTTGCCGTCGGGGCGCAGGTAGGGCAGCACGCCGTTCTTGCGGACCTCGGTCAGGCGCCGCGACAGGCGGTGGGCCAGCGCGATGGGCAGCGGCATCAGCTCCGGGGTGTCGCTGATCGCGTAGCCGAACATCAGGCCCTGGTCACCGGCGCCCTGGGCGTCCAGCGGATCCGCCGCGCCCTCCACGCGTGCCTCGTGGGCGGTGTCCACACCCATCGCGATGTCGGGCGACTGCGCGCCGATGCCGATGTTCACCCCGCACGACGCCCCGTCGAAGCCCTTGTCCGACGAGTCGTAGCCGATCTCGAGGATGCGCTCGCGGACCGTGTTGGTGATGTCGGCGAACGCCTCCTTGGCTGTCGTGGTCACTTCCCCCACCACGTGCACCTGCCCGGTGGTCACCAGCGTCTCGACCGCGACACGTGAGCGCGGGTCCTGCGCAAGAAGCGCGTCGAGGACCGAGTCGCTGATCGCGTCACAGATCTTGTCGGGGTGCCCTTCGGTCACCGACTCACTGGTAAACAGACGACCCTTTTCGCTCACAATCCCGATCCTTCCAATAGTTAGTTAGCCGAATCATATCGGCCGGCATCCGTCTTAGTCCGCCCGCTCGGGCAGGGTTCACCCCGCACCCCCCCAGGCGCTATAAAGCTAGACCCCTCTACTCGCCCTCGCCGTGCAGAAAGGTGACGATCGCATCCACGATACGACTCGCCATCAGCGTCTTGGAGCCGTGTTCCAGCGCCGACTCGGTACCGTCGGATGCCAGTAGCCAGCCGTCGTTGCTGTCCACCTCAAATGCCTTGTTGTCGCCGACGGCGTTGACCACCAACAGGTCACAGCCCTTGCGACGCAGCTTTTCCCGGGCGTGGAACAACACATCGCCGTTGGTGTCGCCGGTCTCGGCGGCGAAGCCGACGATCGCACGCATGTTGGGCAGCTGCCCGTGCGCGCGCCCCCGCACCGTGCCGGCCAGCACGTCATCGTTGCGCACCAGTTCGATCGGCGGCGGCCCGTCCTGGCCGTCTGGGCCTTTCTTGATCTTGGCCGTGGCGACACGCGCCGGCCGGAAGTCGGCGACGGCGGCCGCCATCACCAGCACGTCCGACTGGGGGGCATGCTTGGACACCGCCTCGCCGAGTTGCTGCGCCGAGCTGACGTGGACCACGTCCACACCGGCGGGGTCGATCAGGCCGGTGGTGTGCCCCGCGATCAACGTGACCTCGGCGCCGCGCTGCGCGGCGACCCGCGCCACCGCGTAGCCCTGCTTGCCGGAGCTGCGATTGCCGACGAAGCGCACCGGATCGATCGGTTCCCGGGTGCCGCCGGCCGTGACCAGCAGCCGCCAGCCGGCGAGGTCGTACGGCAGCGCGTCGTGGCGCTCCAGGAGCAGCTGGGCCAGGGTGGTGATCTCTTCGGCCTCCGGCAGTCTGCCCGCCCCGCTGTCGGCCCCGGTGAGCCGCCCGGATGCGGGCTCGAGCACCACCGCCCCACGGCGCCGCAGCGTGGCCACGTTGTCGACGGTGGCCGGATGCAACCACATCTCGGTGTGCATCGCCGGCGCGAGCAGCACCGGACACCGGGCCGTGAGCAGGGTGGCGGTCAGCAGGTCGTCGGCCCGGCCCGCCGCTGCGCGGGCGAGCAGGTCCGCGGTGGCCGGCGCCACCAGGACCAGGTCGGCCTGCTTGCCGAGCTGGACGTGCGGCACCTCGGGAACGTCGTCAAAGACGCCGATGTGCACCGGCTGGCCCGAAAGTGCCTCGAAGGTGGCGGCCCCGACAAACCGGAGTGCGGATTCGGTGGGGATGACACGAACCTGGTGACCGGCCTCGGTGAGTTGACGAACGACGGTGCACGCCTTATAGGCGGCGATACCTCCGGAGACGCCGACGACGATCCGCTTGAGGTCCACAGCGCGCCCGGCCCTGCCCGTTACTCGCCCTCGGTGTGTTCGAGAAGGTCGGCGTGGATCTCGCGCAACGCGATGGACAGCGGCTTCTCCTGCAGCCCGGGCTCGACCAGCGGGCCGACGTACTCGAGGATGCCCTCGCCGAGCTGGTTGTAGTAATCGTTGATCTGCCGCGCCCGCTTGGCCGCGTAAATCACCAGCGCATACTTGCTCGACACGCGGTCGAGCAGCTCGTCGATGGGCGGGTTGGTGATGCCCAGCGGGGTGTCGTAGGCGCCTTGTCCACCTGCCGACGGATCGAACTGGTCCACGGCGGTCAGCGACGCGTCGGACTGGGGAATAGTCACGTAAGTCAATCTCCTGGCGGCTATAAGGCCATCTGAGCGGCTAAAACGGTTAGACACTCGATGCTTGATCTCGATTGAATCTGGTCTGGCTCCTGGTCTGGCCGGACGATTTATGCCGGGCCCGGCGCAGTTCCCACCAGCAACGATACCAATTCGGCGCACGCAGACTCCAATCGACTGTTGACCACCACCTCGTCGAAGTCGTCTTGGGCCGCCATTTCGGTCCGGGCGGTGTCGAGGCGGCGCCGCATCGCCTCCGGCGTCTCGGTGCCACGGCCGACCAATCTCGCCTTCAGATCCTCCCAGCTGGGTGGCGCCAGGAACACCGTGATGGCCTCCGGCAGCGCTTGCTTGACCGCCCGGGCCCCGGCCAGGTCGACCTCGATGAGCACCGGAAGCCCGGCCTCGGTGGCTGCCCGCACCGGCTCGGCCGGCGTGCCCGATCGGTGCAGCCCGCCGTGGATCTCGGCCCATTCCAGCAGCGCGCCCTCGTCGATCAGTTGCTGAAACCGGTCAGGGCTGACGAAGTGGTAGTCGACGCCGTCGACCTCACCGGGCCGCGGGGCCCGAGTCGTCGCCGACACGCTGAACTGCAGGTTGGGAATCCGCTCACGCAGGCGGCGGACCACCGATGACTTGCCGACCGCGGAGGGACCGGACAGCACGACCACACGCCCCTTCGACGCGGGACGTGCGCGCTGCTCGACGTCCGGTCCCCCGCCGGCGCTCACCGGCGACCCCGGGTCGGTACCCCCAACTCAGGCCGTCCGGCCTGCATCGTCGGGTGGCGGGGCTAGGAGCCGAACTTTTCCAGCAAGGCCTTGCGCTGCCGGTCACCCAGGCCGCGCAAGCGACGGGTGGGGGCGATTTCCAGCTCGGTCATGATTTCCTGCGCCTTGACCTTGCCCACCTTGGGCAACGCCTCCAGCAGCGCAGACACCTTCATCTTGCCGAGGACTTCATCGCTTTCGGCGTCCTTGAGCACCTGCGTCAGGTTGGTGCCACCGCGCTTGAGCCGGTCCTTGAGCTCTGCTCGCGCTCGACGTGCGGCAGCCGCCTTCTCCAACGCGGCCGCGCGCTGCTCGTCGGTCAACTGGGGAAGGGCCACGATTCCTCCATATCTGATCAATCGATCTCAATCGATCTCTTCTGTCCCTGCCGGGCCATTTAGCCAGCGCAGACGACCGTACTCACGCTTCCTGACGAAATCTAATCCGACCCCCTGGTTGATGGGGTAAACGCCCAGCGTGGGACCGGCGGGTGGGGCCCGCACGCGGTCCGTGAGACACCGTTGACGCCGGTTCGGCACGCCGCCGCTCCGGCGACGGCGTGGTCCTCGCATTGACCCAAATCATGGCTTCTACCAGCAGTTTTAGGCTCACGGCCGAGCGCGGGCCGCCGCGGCGGTGGGCGCCGTCTGACGCCGGCAGCGGCCCGCCGGGAGCCCGGGTGCCGTGGATCACGGATTTCTCGTGGCGTGTCGCGCGTGTCGCGTCGGTGGTCAAGCGGCAGGTCGGCGCGCTCGCGGGGCCGTGCCCAGCGAAATTTCCGGGGTGCGGTCTAC
>DASSGQ010000021.1:0-6538 GCA_035693385.1 Mycobacterium sp. | reverse complement strand
GGTCATGGTCGACGATCTACAGCAAAATCTCGACGGGGCCGCACGGCTCGGGATCGCCGGCGTGCTGCACACCGACGCCGCCGACACCGGCGAACAACTCGGCGAACGCTTCGGCATAGGAGTGAGGACTCGATGAAGGTCACAGGCAAGGTCGCCATCGTCACCGGTGGTGGCGGCGGGATCGGCGGCGCGCTCGCTGAGGAACTCACCGCCCGCGGCGCCCGGGTAGTGGTGGCCGACCTCGGCGCGGCCGGCGCGCAAGCCGTCACCGACAAGATCAACGCCACATCACCGGGTTCGGCGGTCGCAGCCGGCGCGGACGTGTCCGACACGGCGGCCATTCGCGGCCTGATCACGTTGGCGGAACAGCAGTTCGGCCCGGTCGACCTGTACTTCGCCAACGCCGGGATCGTCGGGGTACCCGGCCTGGAAGCCAGCGAGGCGGAGTGGGAACAATCGATCGATGTGAACCTGCGCGCGCACATCCGGGCCGCGCAGCTGCTGATCCCCGGCTGGGTGGAACGCGGCGAGGGCTACTTCGTCAGCACCGCATCGGCCGCCGGCCTGCTCACCCAGATCGGATCGGCGACCTACTCCGTCACCAAGCACGCCGCCGTCGGATTCGCCGAATGGCTTGCGATCGCGTACGGCGACCAGGGCGTGCGGGTCAGTTGCCTGTGCCCGATGGGCGTCAACACCGAACTGCTCTACGCCGGCGAGAAGACCGGAGACCCCCGCGGCGTCGCCGCCACTCGCGCCGTCACGTCGGCGGGCGAGGTCATCGAACCCGACCAGGTCGCCCGCGACGTCCTCGCCGCCATCGACGAGGAGCGTTTCCTGATCCTGCCGCACGCCGCCGTGCTGGACATGTTCCGGCACAAGGCCGGCGATTACGAGCGCTGGCTGCGCGGCATGCGCCGTTACCAAGCTGAGTTGCTGAACAACATCTGAGGAGTTTCCATGTCCCTGTTTGACATTTCCCAACGCGCGCAAGAGCTTCAGGCCGAGCTGCTCGACTTCGTGGAATCGTACGTCTACCCCGCCGAGGGAATATACGACGACCAAATGCGTGAATCCGGCAACCCGCACCACCAGCCGCCAATCATCGACGAACTCAAGGTCGAGGCGCGAAAACGCGGCCTGTGGAACCTGTTTCACCCGCACCCCGGCACCGGCGCTGGCCTGACGAACCTCGAATACGCGCCGCTGGCCGAAATCATGGGCCGAAGCTTCATCGCCTCCGAGGCTTGCAACTGCAGCGCCCCCGACACGGGCAACATGGAGGTGCTCGAACTGTTCGGCACCGAGGAGCACCGCGAGAAGTACCTCAAGCCGCTGCTGGAGGGCACCATCAGATCAGCGTTCGCGATGACCGAGCCGAGGGTAGCCAGCTCGGACGCCACCAACATCGAACTGTCCATGGTGCGCGACGGTGGCGACTATGTGCTCAACGGGCGAAAGTGGTTCGCCTCCAACGCGATGCACCAAAACTGCAAGGTCTTGATCGTGATGGGCAAGACCGATCCCGCCGCCGCACCGCACCGTCAGCAGTCGATGATGGTCGTCCCGATCGATGCGCCCGGGGTCACCGTGTTGCGCAGCCTGCCGGTGTTCGGCTACATGGACCGCGAGGGCCACGCCGAGATCGAGTTCACCGACGTGCGAGTGCCCGCCAAAGACGTGCTCAAGGGTGAGGGTGAGGGTTTCGCGATCAGCCAGGCCCGGCTCGGGCCTGGCCGCATCCACCACTGCATGCGGGCCATCGGCATGGCCGAACGCGCGCTACAGCTGATGTGCAAACGCGCCCAGTCCCGGGTCACCTTCGGCAAACCGATCGCCGACAACGCCAACATCCAGGACTGGATTGCCGAGGCGCGCATCGACATTGAGATGATCCGTCTGCTCACCCTCAAGGCCGCCCACATGATGGACACGGTGGGCAACAAGCAAGCGCAGACCGAGATCGCGGCCATCAAGGTCGCCGCCCCGAATATCGCGCTGAAGATCATCGACCGCGCCATCCAGGTGCACGGCGGCGCCGGCGTCACCGACGACTTCCCACTCGCCCTGGCCTACGCCCACCTACGCACGCTGCGATTGGCCGACGGGCCGGACGAAGTGCACAAGCGCGCGATCGCGCGCCGTGAGCTACGCCAATATCGCGACCTTCGGCCGGAGGGGCTGTGACGAGCAGCGCGTGGGGTGCGCCGGTTTGCCCCGTCGGGCACGTTGCCAGGTTGCGCCAGCGCGTATTTCAGGAAACGGCCTCAATATCCGACGCGCTCAGCTCTGCTCGGGCGCCGTCGTGGCGTGGCGGGTTTCGGTTGCCGGTGGGTTGCTCAGCAGCCGGCGCAATGCGGGTTTATCGAGCTTGCCGACGGGGTTCTTGGGAAGCGCTTCCATCACCGTAATCTGTGCTGGTAGTTTGTATTTCGACAGCTGATTGCGCAGATGGGCATCGATCGCGTCGATGCCCAGGGTGGCGCCGGGGTACATCGAGACGAATAGCACGGGCTCCTCGCCGTAGACGGCGTGCGTTCGGCCGACGACCGCGGCTTCGGCGATCTGCGCCAGTTCGTGTGTGACAGCTTCGATCTCGCGGGGGTAAATGTTCTCACCGCCGCGGATGATCATGTCCTTAGCGCGGTCCACGAGTACCAGGTAGCCGTCCTCGTCAAAGCGGCCGACATCGCCGGTATGGAGCCAACCGTCGACGATCGTCGTGGCGGTCTCCTCAGGCCGGTTGAGGTAGCCGCGCATCACGTTGGGCCCCTTAACGATAACCTCGCCGGCCTCACCGTCGGGCACCGGGCGACCCGATACCTCGACCAGTCGAATCGCCTGACCGGGCAGCGCAACCCCAACCGTTCCGGCCTTGCGCGGGCCCATCAGCGGGTTCATCGTTGATGCGCATGTTCCTTCCGACAGGCCATAGCCTTCGATGATTGGAATGTGATAGCGCGATTCGAACTGCTCGATCAGCTCGACGCTGGCCGGAGCGGCCCCACAGACCGCGAACCGCACCGATGACGTGTCTGGTGCCACATCGGCGGGCAGGCCGCACAGCATCGTGTAAATCGTTGGAACTGCCGAAAAATAGGTCGCGCGCGTGGCCTCAACCCGGTCGAAGAACGTGCCGACTCTGAACCGTCCGGCGACGGTGGCGCGGCCTCCGGCCAGCAGCGGTGACAGGGTGCCGGCCACAATCCCGTTGACGTGAAAAAGCGGCAGGATGAGCAGGCTGTGGTCGGTGTTGGTCAGCGAGAACGCATCAATCAAGCTGTGGCACATCGCATCCAGGTTGGCGTGATCGAGCATCACACCCTTGGGGCGACCCGTCGTTCCGCTGGTGTAGATCAGCAGTGCGAGTGTATCGCCGCGAGGGGCGACGGTATCGGAGTTCGAACTGGGCTCACTCTGCCGCAGCTCGGCTGTTGTCACGACCGCCGGTACGCCCGAGCCGAATTCGGGAATGGTCGCGGTGATCAAAACCTTGGCAGCGGCGTCGGCGAGCTGATAGCCCATCTCCGGCAGCGACAACGACGGATTGATCGGTGTGACCGCCGCGCCTAACCGCCACGCTGCAAACAGCGACACCACAAAATCGACGGTGTTGGGTAGCGAGATCGCCACCACGTCGCCGTGAGATACCCCGCGACTGAGGAGCGTCGCGCTGGCCCGCTGGACGGCCTCCAGGAACTCGCTGTTGTTGAGATCGCCGTCGTCGTCGCCAACGGCTGGCCCCATCGGGTCGTCCGCTGCGCGCAGATCCGGCAAGGTCGGCAATTTCATGCGATGGGCTCCTCGTTACCTTTGGCGGCCGGGCGACTCGTAACGATTCTGAGAGGCATTTCTGGACCATAGCCCAGGTCAAGCACCTAGAACAATATGAAGCCGAATTCAATATCGATATCTATTCTGGTATTCTCAGGTACTCGCGGCGGCAGCGGGAAGCGGTGATGCCCGCCCGGCAAGCAGGAGACAAACACGATGGTCGAGGTGGAGACGGTCCGGGGCCGAGTGTCGGTGGATGCGTTGGGCACGGTGCTGATGCATGAGCACGTGTTCGTCCTCAGCGAGGAAATCTGGCGCAATTACCCACAGGTATGGGATGAGAAGGCCGGCATCGAAGACGCGGTGACACGCCTGCAGAGGCTCAAAGCACTTGGGGTCGACACGATCGTCGACCCGACCGTGATCGGGCTCGGTCGCGACATTCGTCGCATTGCCCGGGTCAACGAACGAGTCGACATCAACATCATCCCGGCGACCGGGTTGTACACCTATGGCGATGTGCCCAACTTTTTTCATTTCCGAGGCCCGGGCACGCTGCTGGGCGGAGATGACCCGATGGTGGAGATGTTCGTCAACGACATCACCGTCGGGATCGCCGGCACCCCGATCAGGGCCGCGTTCCTCAAATGCGCGATCGAAGAGGCGCTGACCCCCGGCGTCGAACGCGTGATGCGTGCCGTGGCCGAGACCCACCGCCGCACCGGGGCGCCGATCATGGTCCACACCAGCGCACCCCACCACACCGGCTTGGTGGCCAAAGAAATCTTCGCATCGGAGGGCGTTGATCTGTCCCGGCTGCTCATCGCCCACAGCGGCGACACCACCGACATGGACTACCTGCACCAACTGCTCGATGGCGGTGCCTATGTCGGCATGGATCGGTTCGGCCTGGATATCCTGCTGGCCACCGATGAGCGGGTGTCGACCGTGGCGAAACTGGCCGCCGAGGGCTACGCGAGCCAGATGATGCTGTCCCACGACGCGTGCTGCGAAATCGACTGGATACCAAGGGATATCCGCGAGCGAGTGACACCGAACTGGCACTACACCTTCCTCCACGACTCGGTACTGCCGGCCCTGAAAGCCGCCGGCGTGACCGCCGGGCAGCTCGACACGATGCTGGTGGAAAACCCCAAAGCGTTTTTCACCCCGGAAGGGACGAACTGATGGCCACGCCGCAGATCCACGAGGTGCCCACCGAGCTGAGACCGTTTTCCAGGGCAGGGATCTCCCGCGACGAACACGGCGTACCGCACTACGAAGGGCTGCCGACCTCACTGCTGGAAATGCTGCAGAGTCATGTCAGCGACCGTCCCGACACCGAGGCCGTCGTCGAATTGGGCGGCCAGCGACTGACCTACCGCCAGTTGTGGGACCGCGCCGCGCGGGTCGCGGGCGGATTGCGCGCGGCCGGGCTGCAACGCGGGGCCCGGGTGGCGCTGCGCCATCCGGCTGGAGCCGACTGGGTGCTGGCGTTCTGGGGCACCCTCATGGCGGGTGGGATCCCGGTGGCGATCAACACCCGCTCGGCCGCCCCCGAGGTTGGGTTCGTCGTAGAAGACAGCGACGCCCGGATCGAACTGTCGCCACAGATCCCCCTGCCCGACGCCGAGCCGTATGTCACCGACGACCTCGCCGGTGCCGATATCGCCGCGTTGTTCTACACGTCGGGAACCACGGGGCAGCCGAAGGGCGTGCCGACCACCCACCAGGCCTTTCTGACCAACGCCGAGAACATCGTTCGCGGCCCGGACATTCCCCGTGATATCGGGGCCGAGCTGCGGACACTTATCTGCGTGCCGCTATTTCATGTGACGGGCTGCAACTCGCAACTAATCGCCGCGACATATTTGGGCGGGACCTCGGTGATCATGCCGGCGTTGGATCTTCCCGCGATGCCGACGGTGCTTGCGCGGGAACGGATCACGCTGATGGTGACCGTGCCGGCCATCTACGCCCTGCTGCTTGGTCGGTCCGACCTCGCCGACGCCGACGTCAGCCATGTCCGATGGGTGGGATACGGCGGCGCGCCGATCGCGCCATCGTTGGTGGATGCGCTGCGGTCGACGTTCGCCAACGCCGCGGTGTTCAACGGCTACGGGATGACCGAAACCTCCTCGTTGACCACCGTGCTGCCCGACCGCGACGCCCTCGCGCATGCCGATTCGGTTGGCTACGCCGTGCCATCGGTGGACATCGCGGTCGAGCCCCTCGGCGACGACCCCACCACCGGCGAGTTGTTGGTGCGCGGGGCAAACGTCACGGCGGGCTACTGGAATCGCCCCGAGGCCACCGCCGAAACCATCACCGACGGCTGGCTGCACACTGGAGACGTGGTCAGGGTCGACGACGCCGGACGCGTGCACATCATCGACCGGACGAAGGATATCATCAACCGCGGGGGTGAGAACATCTCCAGTGTGGAGGTGGAAAATGCGCTCGCGACCGCCCCCGGTGTCGCCGAAGCAGCAGTGGTGGCGGTGCCAGATGCGGTGATGGGTGAAAAAGTCGGGGCGGTTCTCTTCGGAGGCGGCCCCCAGATCGTCATCGCCGACGTCATAGCACATTGCCGCGAACGGCTCGCCGACTTCAAAGTTCCCCAGTACGTGAGCGTTTCGGACGACCCGCTGCCCCGCAACCCCGCGGGCAAGCTGCTGAAGGCCACGCTGCGCAAACAGGTGCGGTGGGGACCGCCGTTGCGATGACCACCCGCGCCGCAGACGGTTACGACGTGAGGGACGCA
>DASSGQ010000020.1:0-2697 GCA_035693385.1 Mycobacterium sp. | reverse complement strand
GAACATCCGTGGTCACCTGGACGCCGGCCTGCTCGGCGGCCCCGCGCTTGGTGTGACGTGGAACCCGCACCCGTTCGGGAAAATCAAAATCATCATCCCGAACGGGTGCGTGTTTCACCGGGCAACCGAGCGCCCGCCCGCGAGTGCGGGCGGGCGCCGGCTGGGGTGCTAACCGCCCGGTTGCGCTCAGCTGTAGCTGGTCAGGTCGGCCACGGTGCTGCCGGAGTTAACCGTGCCGCCGGTGCCGTTGATGATGTGCTGGATGGTTCCTGTGCCGCCAAGCGAGACGGTGACCATGTCGTGCCACTGGACTCCGGACGTGGCCGGCGAGGTGAGCGCGTTCGCGCTGATCTCGCTCGGGTTCACGTTGAAGAAGCAGTACACGCCGAGGCCGTAGGCCTGGAAGCTGGTCACGCCGCCGGCGACGTTGATCGAGGGATAGCCGTCGGCGGATCCGTCCATCCAGGCGGACTGGCTGGGCGGGTCGTACGGCATTTCGCTCTGGTAGAAGTAGTCGGCCCCGCCGTTGCCGTTCCACTGGACCTGCACGGCCTGGTAGTGCTCGACCGCGAGCCCGTACATGGTGACGTTGGCGCCGTTGACGATCAGTCCGTTGGCGGCGGTGTTGGTCGTCCAGCCGACCGTGCCGCCGTTGCCGTGGTCCGCGCGCCACAGCCACAGGTCGTCGCCGACCACGTTGGCGCTGTTGACCTGCAGCGTCTGGGTGGCCTTGCCGACCGTGGCCCCGCCGATGCGGGCGAAGACGTCCGACAGCACGGTCGGGTCGGCCGCGTGGCTGGCGCTTGACCCGGACGGGCCGATCTGGACCAGGACCGAGCTGTTGGCGGTGCCGGCGTCGAAGAGCAGCCCGCCGAGGCGGATGCCGTTGACGTCGGCGGTTTGCAGGATGGTGTTGCCGCCGTTCGACACCAGCGTGGCAATGCCGAGGCCGAGCACCACGGTGTCGGGGTTGGTGACGTTGACGGTGCCGTTGACCTGGTAGATGCCGGGGGTGAACAGCAGGTCCTGCCCGCTGCTGAGCGCGGCGTTCAGCTGGGCCACCGTGCTGCCCGGCGTCGCGATGAAGAAATCGCTGATCGGCAGCGAGGTTCCCGGCGTGTTGCCGTTGGCCCAGGAGACGCCCTGGGCGTTCGTCCGGTTCGAGGGCACGAACACGTCCCAGTTCCCGGATGAGTCGATGTAGAGGTACGGCTTCTCATCGACCGTCGGGGTCTGGTTCACCGTCGTGTACGGCGGGCTCGGGAAGCTCTGCCCGGGAACGCCGGTGTCGCCCACGAACACCATGTTCCAGTTCGAGCCGGTCCAGCTGCCCAGCTTGTCGTTGCGCATGATGAACTGCTGCTGGGTGCCCGAGTTGACCTGGCCGGTGACGACCGAGTCGCTGATGAAACCGCCGGACGACCAGTTGCTCGTGGTGTTGCCGGAGGAGTTGTCGTCAAGCACGAGGTTGCCGTCGATTTGCACCCGGCGCATCGGGTCGGCCTGCGAGACCGCCCATTCGGTGCTGCCGGACGACGGGTTGATCGTGATGTTCTCCACCCCGCGCCAGAAGTTCGTCGTCGCGTTCCCGTTGTTCCAGGCCGCGTTGGCGAAGATCCCGCCGCCGGTGATCACCGTCTGGGTCGGGTTCTGCCCGAGGCCGACCACCTCGGTGTAGAACCCGACGGGGACGGAGACGTTGTAGGTGCCCGGCTCGAACATCAGCTCATAGCGCTGGGTGCCGAACTGGTTCGACTGCTGCGTGTTGTAGACCGCGTTGATGTCGGCCTGGATCGTGCTGGTGGACATCGAGGTGGTGAACACGTAGACGTTCGACCCGAAATTCGGCGTGTTGCCCGGGGGCGGCCCGCTGCTCGGCAGCGTCCACTGCTGATTGGCGGAGTCGGCGCAGGCCCAGATCTGCATCTGGGTGCCCGAGCCGCCGAAGCCGGTGTCGTCGAGGCACTTGCCCGAGTTGGGGTTGAGCAGCTCGCCGTTGGACTGCGGTACCCAGACCTGGGCGCCGGTGCCGTTGCAGGGGTACAGGTCGACGAGGGTGCCGTTCGCGGTCCCCGCGCCGTTGACGTCCAGGCAGTTGCCGAGCACCTGCAGCGTGTTGCCGGCGGCGACGGTCCACTGCTGCGCGTTGGTGCCGTTGCAGGTGTAGACCTGGATCGGGTTGAAGTTCGCGGTGCTCGCCGAGCGGTCATCCAGGCACAGGCCCTGGTACCCGGTGATCGCCCCGGTGGTCGCGGCCTGCGCGTGGTGAGCGGACGCCAGCGCGAGGCCGGCCATCAGCGCTACCGCCGCGAGGACCGCGATGAGCCGGCGCTTCACGGTATGTTCCACTGCTGGTTGGCGGAGTCGGCGCAGGCCCAGATCTGCACCTGGGTGCCCGAGCCGCCGAAGCCGGTGTCGTCGAGGCACTTGCCGGAGTTCGTGTTCACCAGCTCGCCGTTGGACTGGTGGGTCCAGCTCTGCGCGCCGGTGCCGTTGCAGGGATACAGGTCGACCTTGGTCCCGTTGGCCGTGCCGGCGCCGGCGACATCCAGGCAGTTGCCGAGGACCGTCAGGGTGCCGTTGCTGTTCACGGTCCAGCTCTGGGCGTTCGTGCCGTTGCAGGTGTAGACCTGGATCGGGTTGAAGTTCGCGGTGCTCGCCGAGCGGTCATCCAGGCACAGGCCCTGGTACCCGGTG
>DASSGQ010000019.1:0-6965 GCA_035693385.1 Mycobacterium sp. | reverse complement strand
GCTGGAGACGTTGATCGAGTTCCCGCAGCGGCAGGAATCGGCGAGTTTCAACATGCACCAGGTGCTGGCCAAGTTGCAGGACGCCACTACCCGCAGCAGCTGAGCGACCGCGATGGATCGCAACGACCCGCTGCCGTCCTGGCGCCCGGGCAGCACCCGGGACGCGCTGGAGGCGTTCCTGGCCGCGGCCGAGGAGGTGCCGGTCGTCGATCGGGTCGCCTACTTCGACAACGACGGCACGCTGTGGTGCGAGCGGCCGAGCTACGTACAGCTCGACTTCTTCCTCGACGCGCTGCGGAAGCGCGTGGTCGAGGACCCGTCGATCGGCGAGCGCGCCGAGTTCGCCGCCGTGCTCAGTGGTGATCGGGCGGCGGTCGCGGGGATCGGGCTGGAACGCATTGCGCTCGCCCTGGCCGGTCTGTTCGAGGGCCTGACGCCGCAGGAATTCACCTCCGCGGCAAGGGAATTCATGGCCAGAGCGGCGCATCCGACGCTGGGCCGGCCGACGCGCTCGGTGATCTATCAGCCGATGTCAGAACTCATCGCCGAGCTGCGGCGCCGCGACTTCACGGTCGGGATCGTCACCGGCGGCGGCACCGAGTTCGTCCGGGCGATCAGCGACGACCTCTACGGTGTGCCGGCCGAGTTGGTGGTGGGCACGCTCATCGGCTACGACGTGAGCCGTGACGGTCAGGGCCCACCGGTCATCCGGCGCACCAGCGGCCTGGTCGGCGTCGCGAACGAGGGCAGCGCCAAGGTCGCCAACATCCAGACCCAGCTGGGCCGGCGGCCGATCCTGGCCGCCGGCAACTCCGGGGGTGACCGGGAGATGCTGGAATGGGCTCAAGCCTCCAGGGCCGCCGGCTCTCCCAGCCTCGCGCTGCTGATTGACCACGACGATGCCGACCGCGAGTTCCACTACACCAGTACGGCACAGACGTTCGCCGAGACCGAGCCGATCACCGACGTCGGGGCACGCCTGGGATGGACCATCGTGAGCATGGCCCGTGACTGGGACGTGGTATTTCCGCCGGTTTCTTGATCAGCTTCGTCCTCCGCGCCGCCATCCACAGTTTTCCGGACTAAGCGCTTGCTTATAAATAAGCGGTCGCTTATAGTCGCAGCATGTGGAGCTTCGGGTGAGCGTGACAACGGCGTGCGTTGTCAGCAGTTCCAAGGCCGCCGCGCGAATCAGGGCCGCCGCAATCGAGGCGTTCGCCGAGCACGGTTACGGCGGTACGACCACCCGTGACATCGCAGCACGCCTCGGTTTGAGCGCGGCCGCGATGTACCCGCACTACAAATCCAAAGAAGAACTGCTTTTCGTCATTGCGTACGAGGGCCATCAAAAGACTGTCGAATGGCTGCAGGCCGCCGATCCAGTCAGCGAATCGCCCGCCAAGCGCCTACGGGCGGTAGTCGCCGAGTTCGCCCGGACGCAGGCGGCTTATCACGGCCGGTCAAGGGTGGTCGAATACGAGTTGACCGCACTCTCGCCGGACCACTATCGAGTGATCCTCGGGCTGCGCCGCAAACTGACGCGGCATCTGCGAGAAATTGTGGAAGCCGGCGCCGCCGACGGATCTTTTGCGGTTCCCGACGCCGACGGCGTCACCATTGCCATCGTTTCCCTGTGTGTCGACGTCTGCCGCTGGTTCCCGGCCGGGCGCTACGCCGATCCCGAAACCGTCGCCAACCTCCACTCCGAATTGGCGCTGCGCCTCGTCAACGCCACCACCGAATAGGACCGACCACATGATGCAACCGCAACTCGCCAGGCCCTGGGGCGGCGCCAGTCACGTCAGCGACATCGCCGGACCGGTGCACTGGGTGGACTTCGGCGGGCCGGCAGGGGCTCCGCCAATCGTCATGGTGCACGGACTGGGTGGCTCCCACTTGAACTGGGTCAGGGTCGCTCGACCGCTGACCGAACGCAACCGAGTGATCGCCATCGACCTGCCCGGATTCGGGTTCTCGCCCGCCGCGGGCAGAAAGACCAGCATCGAAGCCAACACGAAGATACTCGACCGATTCATCGGTGAAATCGTCGGCGGCCCAGTCATTTTGATGGGCAACTCGATGGGCGGTGCGATCACGATCCTGGAGTCGGCCGCCAGCCCGCACGCGGTCGCTGCGGTGGTGCTGGTCGATCCGGCACTGCCGCGACCCGCGGAGGTTCCCGACGCCCAGGTCGCCGCACAGTTCGTGATCTACGCCCTTCCCGGGGTCGGGGAGGCCTTCATGGACATCAGCAGACGATCAAGAACCGACCGGGAGCTCGTCGAACGAGTCGTGAACCTGTGCTTCGCCGATCCGCGCCGAAGCTCCCCGGAGGTGATGGACGCCTCCACCCAAATGCTCACACATCGCCGCCGCTTCATGCCCTCCCAAGACGCCGCCTTCCTGCAGGCCGCACGGTCGTTGCTGCGGGCCGGCCTGCGGCCGGGTCAGTTCAAGAACACGATGCGGTCGCTGGTGCAGCCGGTGCTGCTCATCCACGGCGATCGGGATCGGCTGGTGCCCATCAGCGCCGCACGCCTCGCGGCCACGGCGAACCCCTGGTGGGACACCGAGTTTCTCCATGACGTCGGACACACCCCGCAGCTCGAGGCTCCCGACGCGGTGATCCGCGCCGTGCAGCGTTGGCTGGATCGCCACGAACTTGCCGCCGCCGGCGCCGCAAACATGACCGCACCAATCGAGGAAAACCGATGAAACAGCTCTCCGGCCTAGACGCGGCCTTCTTGACGCTCGAAACCCACAACTCCACCGGACACGTCGGCGGCTTGCTGATTCTCGATCCGAGCGAGTCCCCGGCGCCGTTGGATCTGGCGGCGTTGACCAGGCTGATGAACGAGCGCATACCGCAGATCCCGCTGCTGCGGCAACGGTTGAAGTACGTGCCGCTGGGACTCGACCAACCGTATTGGATCGATGACGAGAACTTTGACATCGAATTCCACGTTCGTGAAATCTCCCTTCCCGCACCGGGTTCGGACGCGCAACTTACCGAACAGGTCAGCCGGCTCCATGCGCGCCCGCTCGACCGGCGGCGACCGCTGTGGGAGATGTACCTGATCTCGGGGCTCGGAGGCGGGCGGCTGGCGGTGTACACGAAGATCCATCACGCTGCCATCGACGGCGTGTCGGGCGCCGAGCTGATGACGGTCCTGGTCGACCTGACACCCGAGGGTGAGAATCGTTCTCCCGCGCCCGATTTCAAACCCGAACCGGCACCGGGCGACGCGACGCTGCTCGCGCGTGCCGCCGCGTCGATGGCAACGCGCCCGGTGAGCGCCGCACGGATCGCCGTGGGGGTGGGCCGCGCGCTCCCGCTGGTCGGCAGTGCTCTCTCGCCCTACGTCGGCGCGCTCCTCGGTCGCGGCGACCGGGACGGCGACGTCATCAAAGCTTCCCCCGGGCTCGCGCCGCGCACCCCGTTCAACGACGAGGTCACCCTGCACCGGCGGTTCGCCATGCGCAGCGTCGAGCTCGATGACGTGAAGACCGTCAAGAACGCATTCGGCGCGTCTGTCAACGACGTCGTGATGGCGATGTCGGCCGGCGCGGTGCGGCACTGGCTGATCGATCACGATGCGCTGCCCGAGGCTCCGCTGGTCGCGATGGTTCCCGTCTCGGTGCGCGACGACGCCAGCAAGTCCAAGCTCGGCAACAAAGTGTCCGCGATGTTCGCCTCGCTGCCGACCCACCTCGACGACCCCGTTGCCCGCCTTGCCGCCGTGCACGAGGCGACCAAGGTCGCCAAGGCCCAACAGGCGGCGATTCCGCCCGGTCTCGTCGAGAACGTCACCGACTTCGCACCGCCCGCGCTGGTGGCCCGAGCGGCTCGGGTCGTGTTCGCGATGGGTTTGCCCCGCCGGATCCCGCCCTACAACCTGGTGATTTCGAATGTGCCCGGCCCGAACGTCGACCTTTACCTGGGCGGCGCGAAAGTGTTGGCCAACTACCCCGTGTCGGTGGTCACCGACGGCCAGGGATTCAACATCACCGTCAACAGCAACAGCGGGCAGCTGCATTTCGGGTTGATCGGCTGCCGCGAGCTGGTGCCGGACATCGATGTCATCGCGGGCTACCTCGTCGAGGAACTCGACAAGTTGTTGAAACTCGCGCACGAGGTGGAAGACGCCTAGGACAAGCTCGGACTTGACGCTCGGTCGGTGCCTGCTATAGTTAGATAAACTATCTAAGTATATCCCTATCCGACACCCGAGAGCAGGCTCATGCCACGCACCGACAACGACACCTGGAATTTGGCAACCAGCGTGGGCGCCACGGCCACGATGGTGGCGGCCGCCCGCGCGATCGCCACCAAAGCCGACAACCCCCTGATCGACGACCCGTTTGCCGAACCGCTGGTCCGCGCCGTCGGAGTGGATTTCTTCACCCGCTGGGCCGCCGGCGAGGTTGTCGCCGATGACCTCGACGACCACGAGTCCGACTGGAAGCTCGGCTACATGCCCGATGCGATGGCCGTCCGGACTCGTTTCTTCGACGCATTCTTTCGCGATGCAACCCAGGCTGGAATCCGTCAGGCAGTGATCCTGGCGTCCGGTCTCGACGCGCGCGCCTACCGGCTGGCGTGGCCCGCCGATATGACGCTGTTCGAGATTGACCAGCCTGAGGTGATCGAATTCAAGACCATCACCCTGGCCGGGCTGGGCGCCGTCCCGAAGACCGACCTGCGCACCGTCGCCATCGATCTGCGGCAGGACTGGCCCACAGCCCTGCTCGACATCGGCCTGGACACCAGCCAGCCGACCGCTTGGATCGCTGAGGGGCTCTTCGGGTATCTGCCGCCAGAAGCTCAGGACCGCTTGCTCGACAACATCACCTCGCTCAGCGCCACGGGCAGCCGGCTGGCTTGCGAAGCGATGCCGGACAGGTCGGAGGTTGACGTCGAAGAAGCGCGCGAGAAGATGCGCAGGGCTACCGCCAAATGGCGCGACCACGGCCTCGAGCTGGACTTCGAAGACCTTGGCTTCGAGGGCGAGCGCAACGATGTGGCGTCCTACCTGCAGAACCTGGGATGGCAGTCAGTCGCTATCCGGATGAGTGAGCTGTTGGTCGACAACGGTCTTGCGGCAATCCCACAGAACAACGACTCGGTGTCTATGGCCGACACCATCTACTACAGCTCGGTACTGAGCAAATAGGCCGTCCGCCGCATCCCGACGGGATCTTCCGCGCCCAGGTACGCCTCATCCTGTGTCTTCCGTGAACAGCGCCATCGACGCGGTAAATGCGTGCAACGCGTTGCGGCCCGCGATCGGGCCGATCTCCCCGGCGGCGAAGAAGCCGGCGAGCGGAATCCCGCCAAGCAGCTCGTCGATCGTCGACGCGTCATGGTCGGCGACCCCGAACATGCGCCGCCCACGCCCGTTGCAGGTGAACAACAGCGCGCCAACCGGACGCCCGGGTAGCTGCGCTCCCGCCCGCTCCACGGCCAGGCGCAGGTCCCTGTCGGCCAGCACCGGGTCACGAACCTGGAACTGCACGGTCTCGCCGACCTCGACGACCTCGCCGATCTCAATCGCCCCAGTCGAGGGGTTGCCGCCGACCAGCCCGCGGATCACGAAGTCGCCCTGACCCGGAGCCGCCAAGCGCTCGTCGACGACGATCCCGATCTGCAGGCCGTGGCTGACCAGTTCCTGCTCGTGGCGCGGCAACCCCTCGACGATCGCACGCAGGCGTTGCAGCGCCGGTCGGCCGCCCAGCTCGGTGATGAGTGCTCCGTCCGCGCCGGTGACGATGTAGGGGTCGCCGATCGGCCGGCAGCCCTGCGACACGATCGGGATACCGTGCATGCCGGGCAGGCGCATGCCCACCAGGCCGGAGGTCAGCACGCCCTGGTCGCGGAACAGTCGGGTGTCGCCCGGTCTTAGCCCACCGCTGACGACGCCGCCCACCACGGTCAGCCCCGGCAGGTCCGTGTTGAGGTGCTCGATGAGCAGGCTCGACGGAAATGTGTACGGGTCCGGGAGAAGCAGGTGGAGGTCGTGTGCGGTCCGGTCGAACCGGTAACCAGTGAGCAGGCCACCCGCGCCGGTGCGGACGAAGTCCAGCTGGAACGTCTCGGCGGCCAGGCCGGACGCCAGCCACACCGCCACCGCGGGCTCGTCCTCCATCTCCTTGCGGCCCGCGACGATCGCCTGGGCGACGCAACCGATCAGCGCGGGCGGCTCGACCATCTCTTGCACCGCGTCGAGGACCTCGACGGCCTTATCGGTGTGTGGACGCGATCCCAGTAGCACGGCCAGCGATGGCGCCTCACCCGCGAGCTCGTCGCGCGCGTGCGCTGC
The DNA here is from genome assembly GCA_035693385.1 of Mycobacterium sp. Lineage (GTDB taxonomy): Bacteria > Actinomycetota > Actinomycetes > Mycobacteriales > Mycobacteriaceae > Mycobacterium. The sequence goes on along the minus strand of DASSGQ010000019.1, from coordinate 645 downwards.
GGCCTCCACCGCGGCCTGCCGTGCGCCGGGCGCGGTGGAAACCCCAACTCCGATCCGCACACTCCCATGATGCGCCGATGCCGACGGCCTCGTGTTGGATCGGTGCGGGACAGCCACGCCAGCGGCCATCCTCTCGCTCGAATTTCGATTCCACACTTAGGCTTTCGCTAGGACTACCCGTCGGCCGGTGGTAGCGTGAAAGCCGGTGTCCGGTATTTGCTGGGGGTTTGCCGCAAGCTCGTCGCGCCGGAAGGCGCGGGTGTGCGGCCTTTCGCCGAACCGCCGCGATCGGGCCCGATCCCCGAATCCTCGATCGACTCGCCTGCTCCACGGGTCGGTGCCGATTCATTAGCCAAATGGAGGGTGAATCATGCCCAAGGTAAGTCACTACGCTCAGGGCACGCCGGACTGGGTCGACCTGCAAACCACCGATCAGTCCGCGGCCAAGCAGTTCTACGCAGCGCTGTTGGGCTGGGGTTACGACGACAACACGATGCCTGAAGGCGGCGTGTACTCCATGGCCACGGTCAACGGAGAAACGGTGGCGGCGATCGCGCCGATGCCGCCGGCCGCACCAGAGGGCAGGCCGCCGATGTGGAACACCTATATCGCGGTGGACGACGTCGATGCGGCGGTCGACAAGGT
>DASSGQ010000018.1:0-8092 GCA_035693385.1 Mycobacterium sp. | reverse complement strand
GGCTGCTCATCGAACGGGTTGCCGGGTTGGTTAGGCGTCACCATTGCGCTGAAGTCACTCCTGCGATCTGGGGTCTGCGCGAATCGGGGTCGGGGCATCGATTCGGCCCACTGTATATGTCCCCCGGGGCCGGACCCGGGAGACCGGGTAACGGCACGGAGAAAATTCGCCCCGGCGCAGATGGTGAAGTTCCTTCAAACTTCAGCCCCGAGGGCGCGATACTTGACGGGTGCCTGATCGCAACGTGCTCGGCAGTCCGCTGGAACCATGCGGCAGTGACCCGCTCACCGGTTACTACCGCGACGGGTGTTGCTCGAGCGGCCGAGAAGACCGTGGCCGGCACACCATCTGCGCGGTGATGACGGCCGAATTCCTGGAGCACCAGCGTTCCATCGGCAACGACTTGTTGACGCCGGTTCCCGAGTACAGGTTCCCCGGTCTTTTGCCCGGCGACCGCTGGTGCGTCACCGCGCTGAACTGGCTTCGGGCCCACCACGACGGTTGCGCAGCACCCGTGGTGTTGGCGTCCACCCACGAACGCACCTTGGAGGTTGTGCCGCTCGAGGCGCTCCAGGAACACAAAGTCGACGTTCCCGACGACCTGGCTAACCTCTAGACGTCGCGGCTTGGGCCCCGATCCGTCGGGCTGAGCTGAAGTCAGGGAACTTCGGTCGAGTACAACCACGCATCCCACAGCGGCCGCAGCGACTCATCGGAGTAGTTGGCTGCCAGGCCGGTGAAGTCGTCGGTCACAACGGTCGAGTGGCGATACCGTGTCGTCCAATCCTTCAGCAGCCCAAAGAATTTCTCGTCGCCCAGGCGGCCGCGCAGAGTGTGCAGGGTCAGCGCACCGCGCTTGTACACCCGGTCGTCGAACATGTCACGCGGTCCGGGGTCGGCCAGCAACAGGTCTTGCGGCTTGGCGCGCAGTTGCCCGTGGTGGTGGCGGGCCAGTTCGTCGGCGCTGGGGCCGCCGCTGTGTTCCGACCACAGCCACTCCGCGTAGCAGGCGAATCCCTCGTGCAGCCAGATGTCACGCCACCGCCGCACGGTCACGGAATTGCCGAACCATTGATGCGCCAGTTCGTGAGCGATCAGCCGTTCGCTGCCCCGCTCGCCGTCGCAATGGTTCGCGCCGAAAATCGAAATCCCCTGGGCCTCAAGTGGTATCTCCAGCGCATCGTCGGTGACGACGACCGTGTACCCGTTGGCCAGTGGGTAGGGTCCGAAAAGCTCGATGAACAGCTTCATCATCTGCGGTTGGCGGGCGAAGTCGTGGTCGAAGTCGTCACGCAGGCGCCTGGGCAGCGCCGCCTGCATCGGCACCGGTGTCCTTGCCAGCCGGGCCATCTCGTACCCGCCGATCTGCAGCGTGACGAGGTAGGTTGACGTCGGCTCGGGTTGCTCATAGGTCCACACGGTCTGCGACGACCGAGTGTGGCGCGACAGCAGCTTTCCATTGGCCACCACCCGGTAGCGACTGTCGGTGCTGACCTGGATGTGGAAGGCCGCCTTGGCGCTGGGGTGGTCGTTGCAGGGGAACCACGACGCGGCACCGTTGGGTTGCCCGGCGACCAGCACGCCGTCTCTCAGCTCCTCGAAACCGACGTCGCCCCATAGCGATCGGATCGGTTTCGGGGAACCCCCGTAGCGCACCACGATCGACAGCGCGGCGCCGGTCGCCAGTTTCGATGCCAGCCGGACGCGTAGTTTGCCTCCACGACACGAGAAATGATCGGCGCGCTTGCCGTTGACCGACACCTTGGACACCGTCAAAGTGCTGGACAGGTCGAGCGTGAGCTGTTGCAACTCGGTCAGGGTCACCGCGGTGATGGTCGCCGACCCGGAGAGGCGATTGATCGAGACCCTGTAGTCGAGATCGAGCTCATACCGCGACACCTGGTAGCCGAAGTTGCCGTTCTTCGGCAGGTACTCGTCGATGACGTTCGGTGACTTCTTGGGCGTCTTGGCAGGCGATTTCACGCTGCCGTGTCCCGCACCCCGCGCTCGGGCGCGTTCTTGCCCCGGGTCTTCTTGCGGCGCACGTTCCACGGCCTGATCGGGTTGCCCTGCCATCGTGTCGACCCCGGTACTTCGTCGCCGCGCACCACCAGCGACGCGGGTCCGACGGTCGACCCAGCACCCAGCCGGGCGGCGGGCAGCGCCACGCAATGCGGCCCCAGGGTCGCGCCGGGTTCCAGCACGACGCGGTCCATGCGCATGATCCGGTCGTGGAACAGGTGCGTCTGCACCACGCAGCCGCGATTGACCGTCGCGCCCTCGCCCAGTTCGACGAGGTCCGCCTCGGGGAGCCAATAGGTTTCACACCAGGTGCCGCGACCGATGCGGGCGCCCAGCGCCCGCAGCCACAGATTCATCACCGGTGTGCCACTCGCCGCGCGGGCGAACCACGGTGCCGCGACCGTCTCGACAAACGTATCGGCGACCTCGTTGCGCCACACGAACGACGACCACAGTGGAAATTCGCCGGCCGTGATCCTGCCCACCACAAGCCATTTCGCGACGACGGCGATTGCTCCCGCGATCGCGCCCGCCGCCAGCAGCACCAGGCCACCGCACAGCGCTGCCGCCCACAGGCCGAATATCCTTGCCAGCGCCTGCAACGCGCCCAGCACCGCCAGCCCGATCGTTGCCGTCACCATCACCGGCAGCAACCGGAACGTCTCCACCACCGCCCGCATCGCCTTCAACCTCAACGGCGGGTCATAGGTGGTCGCCGTGTCGGTCTCCGCGGGCCGACGGCGCAACCGCATCGGTGGGCTGCCCAACCAGGACGAGCCGCGCTTGGCCTTCGACGGCGTGGCCGACAGCACCGCGACCAGTCCGTCGTCGGGCACGCGGCGGCCGGACTGGGTGATGCCCGAGTTGCCCAGGAACGCGCGCCTGCCCACGGTGGTGGTGGCCGCATAGATCCAGCCGCCGCCGAGCTCGTAGGACGCGACCATCGTGTCGTCGGCCAAAAACGCGCCGTCCTCGATCACCGTGAACTTGGGGGTCAGCAACGCCGTGGATATCTCGGTGCCCCTGCCGACCTTGGCGCCGAGCAACCGCAACCACATCGGTGTCAGCAGGCTGGCATACAACGGGAACAGGTAGTTACGCGCGGCGTCCATGAGCCGCTCGGTCGTCCAGAGCTGCCAGCCGACCCGGCTGCGCACCGGGTGGTAGCCCGCACGTAGCCCGATCGACAACCCCCGCACCGCGAGCAGCGTCAGCAGCGCATACACCGTGAAGGCGGTCAGCGTGGCGACCGGTGCCCACAGCAGCGCCGGAAGCACCGCCTGCGAAAGGCGGCGGGTGTGCTGGACGGCGGCGGTGATCACCGCGAGGCCGCTCGCCGCGGCCACCAACGGCAGACCGGCGAGCAGTAGCGATGTCAGCCCGTACATCGCGACCCACCGGCTTCTGAGCGGCGGCCGCTCGTCCGGCCACGGATGGTTGACCCGGCCGGACTTCACCGCGGGCGAGCCCTTCCAATACTGGCCGTTTTTGATCTTGTCGAGGACGCCCGAACCCGGTGCCACATCGGCGTTCTTGCCGACGACCGCGCCGGGCAGCAGCGTGGTCCGGGCCCCGATCGTGGCGTCGTTGCCGATCGTGATCTCGCCGACGTGGAAGGCGTCCCCGTCGATCCAATGCCCGGACAGGTCCACTTCTGGTTCGACGGCGCTGCGATGCCCGAGTGTCAGCAACCCGGTGACGGGCGGCAACGAATGCAGGTCGACGCCCTTGCCGATGGTGGCGCCGAGGGCACGGGCGTAATACACCAGCCACGGCGCCCCGGCCAGGTTCTGTGCGCCGCTGGCCTCGGCCAGTCGCTCGGCGAACCACACCCGCAGGTGCACCGACCCGCCGCGGCGGTACGTGCCCGGCCGCACGTTGGACAGCAACGTCCGGGCGAACAGCACCGCGATGCCCATTCGGCCCACGGGGCTGACGAACAGGACGAACGCCGCCGCGATAAGCCACCAGTTCACCGCCACGGTCCACGGGACCAGGTGCAGGGCGCGCGCGACGTTGTTGCCCAGCGCGAGCCAGGTCACCCACTGCAGCGCCGTGAGCGTTGCCAGCGGCAGCGACAAGATCGTCTGCGTCAGCTGAGTTAGCCGCGGGGTCGGTCGCACCACCCGCTCGGTGACCTGGGGCGTGGGCTCGAGCTCGTCGAGGAACCCGGCCAGCGAGCCGAGCCGGGGGTGGTCGTAGACGTCGGCGACCGTGACCTGCGGGTATTGGTGCCGCAGCGCGGCGACGAGTTGTGCGGCGGCCAGCGACCCGCCGCCCAGCGCGAAGAAGTCCGCCTCGGGGCCGTCCACCACACCGGCGCCGAGCAGGTCCCGCCACATCCCCGCCAGCCTGCCCGACGTGCCGCCCAGGTTGGCGGTTTCGACGTCGGCGCCCCCGGGGGGTGGCCACGGCAGCGCATCGCGGTCGACCTTGCCTGACGTGCGGGTGGGCAACTCCGCCACCTGGACAAGCCGCGGCACCAGCGCACCGGGCAGGTGCTCGGCGAGCCGGCCGCGTGCCTCGTCGATGTCGAACGAGGGATCGGCGCTGACGAGATAGCCCACCAACACCGGGTTGCCGGCGGCGGTGCGGCGAACGGCGGCGGCGGCGCCGCTGACCCCCGGCAGGTTGACCAGTGCGGAGTCGACCTCGCCCAGCTCGATGCGGCGGCCCCCGATCTTGACCTGGTCGTCGCCGCGACCGCAGTAATACAGCCCGTCGCGTTCCAGCCTCACCAGATCACCGCTGCGGTAGGCGCGCCGCCAGCCCAGCATCTGCATCGGCGCGTACTTCTCGGCGTCCTTGCCGGCGTCCAGGTAGCGGGCCAGCCCGACGCCGCCGATCACCAGCTCGCCGACCTCGCCATAGCCGACCGGCTGGCCATCCGGGTCGACGACGGCCAGATCCCAGCCCGGCAATGGGAGCCCGATGCTGATCGGCCCGACACCGTCGAGCCTGGCCGCGCACGCGACTACGGTGGCCTCGGTGGGGCCGTACGTGTTCCACACTTCGCGACCGCCTTCGATGCCCACGGCGAGCCGCTCGGCCAGCTCAGGGGGACAGGCTTCGCCGCCGAAGATCAGCAGCCGGACCGCTTCGAGTGCCTCGGCCGGCCACAGCGAGGCGAGCGTCGGCACCGTCGACACCACGGTCACGTCCCGGGTGACCAGCCACGGACCGAGGTCCATCCCGCTGCGCACCAGCGACCTCGGCGCGGGAACCAGGCAGGCGCCGTGCCGCCAAGCCAGCCACATCTCCTCACACGACGCGTCGAAAGCCACCGACAGCCCGGCCAGCACCCGGTCGCCCGGCCCGATGGGGTTGTCCTGCAGGAACAGCTGCGCTTCGGCGTCGACGAACGCTGCGGCGCTGCGGTGCGTGACGGCCACACCCTTCGGAGTGCCGGTCGACCCGGACGTGAAGATGATCCACGCGTCGTCTCGGACCAGCGGTGGGGCGGCGCGCCAGCCGCGCGACGAGCCGGGGCCCCGGAGCAGGCCGTCTTCGGTGATGACGGCGACAACGTTGGCCTGACCGAACACCAGCTCGGCTCGTTCGTCGGGATCGTCGGCGTCGACGGGCACGTAAGCCGCGCCGGTGGCCAGCGTGGCCAAGATCGCCAAATACAGCGCGTAGCTGCCCGACGGCATCCGGACGCCGATCCGGTCGCCGCGGCCGACCCCCCGCGCGGCGAGCCAGCTCACGCTGGCCTCGATGTCGCCGATCAGCTCGCTGTAGGTGAGCTGCACCGTGCCGTCGTCGATCGCCGCCGCGTCCGGGTAGCGGGCCGCGGTTTCGTAGATGATGTCGATGAGCGTGCGCGGCCTCGGTGCGGCCGGCGACAGCAGGTACTGCGCCGGGACTTGCGCAGGGCCGGGAGGCCCGGAGAACCCGGCGTACCCGGAGAGCCCGGAGAACCCGGAGAATGTAGCCACTACACGAAAATACTCAAACCGCGCCGTTGCGACGGCGACCACGCGCCCGGCGCGTTGATCAACGGCCGCCGTGGGGACGCGACGGTCAGCTGATCACCATCAACATGTCGCCGCCTTCGACCTGGGCGGTCGGGGACACCGCTATCCGTGCGACTTTCCCGGCTTTGGGGGTGGAAACGGCGGCTTCCATCTTCATCGCTTCGATCGTCGCGACGGTCTGACCGGCCTCGACGTCGTCGCCGACCTTGATGGTGACGGTGACCACCCCGGCGAAGGGCGCGGGAATGTGATCGGGGTTGGTGCGGTCGGCTTTCTCGGCAGTCGGCACGTCGCTGGCGATGCTGCGGTCCCGCACCAGCACGGGACGCAGCTGTCCGTTGAGGATGCACATGACGGTGCGGATCCCACGTTCGTCAGGATCGGAGATGGCCTCGAGGCCGATCAGCAGTTCCACACCGCGCTCCAGCTCGACGCGATGTTCTTCGCCGTGACGCAGCCCGTAGAAGAACTGGTTCGCGCTCAGCCGTGATGTGTCACCGAATGTCTCCCGGTGGGCGTCGAACTCCTTGGTGGGCCCGGGGAAAAGAAGACGGTTCAGCGCGGCTTGTCGGCCGGCTCCGGAGACGGCCAGCAGGGCTTCGTCTTCGACGGACAGTGGCTGTTCGGCCTTGGCCGGGCCGCGTCCACGTAACGCCTTGGTACGCAGCGGTTCCGGCCAGCCGCCGGGAGGATCGCCGAGTTCGCCGCGCAGGAAGCCGATAACCGAGTCGGGTATGTCGTAGCGGGCCGGATCGGCGGCGAAGTCCTGCGCCGTGATCCCGGCACCGACCAACGCCAGTGCCAAGTCCCCGACCACCTTGCTCGACGGGGTGACCTTGACGAGGCGCCCGAGGATGGCGTCGGCGCCCGCGTAGGCGTCTTCGATGTCTTCGAACCGGTCGCCGAGTCCCAGCGCGATGGCCTGCTGGCGCAGGTTCGACAACTGTCCGCCGGGGATCTCGTGGTGGTACACGCGCCCGGTCGGGGCCGGCAGCCCGGATTCGAAAGGCGCGTAAACCTTGCGCAGGGCCTCCCAGTACGGCTCCAGATCGCACACCGCGGTCAGCGACAAGCCGGTGTCGTAGGGGGTGTGCGCCGCGGCGGCGACGATCGACGACAGCGCGGGCTGGCTGGTGGTCCCCGCAAGCGGGGCGGCGGCCCCGTCGACGGCGTCGGCCCCCGCGTGCCACGCCGCGACGTAGGTCGCCAGTTGCCCGCCCGGGGTGTCGTGGGTATGCACGTGCACGGGCAAGTCGAAGCGCGACTTGAGCGCTGACACCAGTTTCGCGGCGGCCGGGGCGCGCAGCAGTCCCGCCATGTCCTTGATCGCCAAAACGTGCGCGCCCGCCGTGACGATCTGGTCCGCCAGCTTCAAGTAGTAGTCAAGCGTGTAGAGGGTTTCCGCCGGATCGCTCAAGTCGCCGGTGTAGGACATCGCCACCTCGGCCACCGCCGTGCCCGTTTCCCGGACGGCGTCGATGGCAGGTCGCATGGAGTCGACGTTGTTCAGCGCATCGAAGATCCGGAAGATGTCGATGCCGGTACGCGTGGCTTCCTCGACGAACGCCGTCGTCACGATCTCCGGGTACGGCGTGTAGCCCACCGTGTTGCGGCCCCGCAGCAGCATCTGCAAACAGACGTTGGGCATCGCCTCACGCAGCACGGCCAGGCGGTACCAAGGGTCTTCCTTCAAGAACCGCAGCGCCACGTCGTAGGTCGCGCCGCCCCAGCACTCCACCGACAGCAGCTGTGGCATGGTCCGGGCGATGTAGGGTGCCACCCTGAGCAACCCGGTGGTGCGAACCCGGGTCGCCAGCAACGACTGATGCGCGTCGCGGAACGTCGTATCGGTGACATTCAAGGTCGTGGTATCGCGCATCCACCGCGCGAATCCCTCCGGTCCCAACTCCGCCAAGCGCTGTTTGGACCCCGCAATCGGCGGCACCGAGAGATCGACCTGCGGCAGTTTGTCGTGCGGATACACCGTCGAGAGCTGCGGACCGTGCGGCTGGTTGACCGTCACGTCGGCCAGGTAATTGAGAATCTTGGTGCCGCGGTCGGCGCTGGAATGCGCCGTCAGCAGCCATGGCCGT
>DASSGQ010000017.1:0-2172 GCA_035693385.1 Mycobacterium sp. | reverse complement strand
GCCCAACCCGCCCGGCGACCGGCACCGCTTGCCCCGCTCGAACGGGCGATGCGAGCGTCAGCGGCGAGTGTCAGCGCGACGATGGCCGCGACGACGACCAGTTCAACAGCGGCGCTGGTGACAAGGCCAACCGGCACAGCGGCGAGGCAGCACGCTCCGCCCACAATTCGGGTCCGCGGGTCGGCGTAGCCGAGCGCGGCGCGGAACCCACCAGATCCGACGAGGAATATCGCCACGCCGCCGGCGATCAGCCACGCGCCGGCGGTGTCAACGGGCGCGGTCAAGTCCGGCGCAGACAACCCGATGCCGGCAGCCAGCACGAGAATCCCGTAGATCATCACCAGATGAGCGAAGAAGTACCCGGTAATGGCCAAGGCCGCACGGCGTTGCGGCGACGCGGCCGCCAAAGCTGCTGACGCCCGGTCATCGTCGCCGACAAAATAGCTCCACCAGATGGTTGCAGCCGCCAGAAGTCCGGCGAAAACGCCCACCGCCGTGCGGAACGTCACGACGGCATGCGCCTCGGCCAGGGCGACATTTATCAGCGACTCACCCAGCACGATGAGAATCACCAACCCGTGCCGCTCGGTGAAGTGTTCGACATTGATGCGGTAATTCCGCCGAGTTTGGGCAAGCGCCGGCGTCGCGAGCTGGACGGCGACCGCGGCGAGCCAGAGCACCCAATCCGCCGCGCCGTGCACCCATCCGGCGGCGAGGACGAGTCCGGCACTGATCAGGTTGCACCCGAGCAGCCGCAGCACTGGCCGCAAAGCCGCCAGACCGGCGAACACGACGAACCCGATGGCGTGCACGACGTTCACGGCCAGATAGGCAAGGCCAAAGGCGACGCCGTTGGCGCCGAAGGCATCTGGCACGCTGAGCGAGGCCACAAAAAATGCGGCCATGGCCCCGAGCAAGACCAGCCGTCGGGCGGCTGTGTCGGGCTCGCTGGCGTTCGTCAGCCAGGCGTACCCCCCGTACATCCAGAAAATGACGAACAGCACGATCGCCGCCTGACTCAATCCCGCGGCGTCAGGATGATCGACGATGATCTCGGTCACCTGGGTGATCGTGAAGACGAACACCAGGTCGAAAAAGAGCTCGAGGGTCGAGACCCGCGACGGAGCAGCCCCGACGGGCAGGTGGGCGGTCACCTGCCCATGGTGGAATGGAATCGGCGCGGTGTGGTGTCCATTTCGCGACCCGCTGAACGCCTGAGCGCTGCGCGGCCCACATGGGACGATGGCAGCGGTCCGCTATTCACCGACTGAAAGCTATCCGTGACTGCAGGAATAACTGGAGCCGGCCGCACCGATCCGGCCCGCATCCGTAACTTCTGCATCATCGCGCATATCGACCACGGCAAGTCCACGTTGGCCGATCGCATGTTGCAGTTCACCGGGGTCGTCGACGCCCGGCAGATGCGCGCGCAATACCTGGACCGGATGGACATCGAACGCGAGCGCGGCATCACCATCAAGGCCCAAAACGTCCGGCTCCCTTGGAAAGTCGGCGACACCGATTACGTGCTGCATCTGATCGACACCCCGGGCCATGTCGACTTCACCTACGAGGTCTCCAGATCCCTGGCGGCCTGTGAGGGCGCCGTGCTTCTCGTAGACGCCGCGCAGGGCATCGAGGCGCAGACCCTCGCCAACCTTTATCTCGCGATCGAGAACGACCTGCACATCATTCCGGTGCTGAACAAGATCGATCTGCCGGCCGCCCAACCGGACCGTTACGCGGCCGAGCTCGCACATGTCATCGGCGGCGACCCGAGCGATGTGCTGCGGGTCAGCGCCAAGACCGGCGAGGGCGTCCGCGAGTTGCTCGACATCATCTGCCGGGACGTTCCACCGCCCACAGGGGACCCCGATGCACCGCCGCGCGCAATGATCTTCGACTCGGTGTATGACATCTACCGCGGCGTCATCACCTACATCCGCGTGGTGGACGGATTCATCGCGCCGCGCGAACGGATCCGGATGATGTCGACCGGAGCCACGCACGAGTTGCTCGAGGTCGGTGTCATCTCGCCCGAGCCGAAGCCGACGACCGGACTCAGCGTCGGCGAGGTCGGCTATCTGATCACCGGTGTGAAGGATGTTCGCCAGTCCCGCGTCGGAGACACTGTTACCGACGCCACCAAGCCGGCGAAGACGCCGTTAGCTG
>DASSGQ010000016.1:0-3527 GCA_035693385.1 Mycobacterium sp. | reverse complement strand
TACACCGTCGTGGCAACCGGCTCGGCCGCGGTCCCCGTGGCCGCGGGGGTGATGGTGTTGGCGCGCAGGAAGCTGCCGGTGCGCTGCGTGCCGAGCGCCTCGGTGGGCTGCCCGTTGAGGAACACCGCGCGCCCGGCGACGAGCACGGCGCTGACGGTGTCGTCGTTGCGGTTGACCATCCGCGACAGTCCGCCGTACTGCTCGACCTTCTCCTCGGCGTAGCCGTCCAGCGAGTCGTCGAGGTGCGCCGGATCGACGATCACCAGGTCGGCGCGGTCGCCCATCCGCAGATGCCCGGCGTCGATGTGATACCAGTCGGCCAGCTCGCCGGTAAGCCGGTGCACCGCCTCCTCGATGGTCATGAACGGCGTACCGGCCTGCTGGGCGTCGTAGACGTGGCGCAGTAGTCGCAGTCCGAAGTTGTAGAACGCCATGTTGCGCAGGTGCGCGCCCGCATCGGAGAACCCCATCTGGATACCCGGCTCGCGGGCCATCTTCCTGAGCACGTCGGGGCGGTGGTTGGAAATCGTTGTGTGCCAACGCAGCGCAGTGCCATGCTCGATGACCAGGTCGAGGAATGCGTCGACGGGATGCAGCCCGCCACGCTCAATACCGACCTGTCCAAAGGACTTTCCAATGACGGACGCATCGGGGCACGCGACGATTTCGGCGTCGAAGAAGTCGCGGTGCCACACCCGAAGCCCGTACTTGCTGTCGTAGTCCTTGCGGAACCACCGACGGTAGTCCTCGTCGCGCAGCAGGTTATTGCGCTCTGCCACTTGCTCTTTCAGATGCATGGCGGCCGCACCCGACCCGAACTCTTCGAAGATCACCAGATCGATGCCGTCGGCGTACACCTCGAACGGCACCGGCAGGTGCTGCCAGCGGAAGTTGCCGCCCAGCTTGTTGACGAGCCGGGCCGCGGGACCCATCACCCCGATCAACAACGGATTGGCCTTGATGTCGGCGGCCGAGAGCAGAGTGGTCTTCAGCTGCCTGCGGCCGATGCCCAGCGACTGCACCGCCTGTGATGCGATGTTGAGCGGGTTCTGAATGTCGGGACCCGCCTGCAAGATCCGCCCGTTTCGCCGCAGCAGCGACTTCAGCCGGCGCAGTTCGCGTGGTTTTGCATACGTCGAGGGCAGCGTGCGCGAGCGGCAGGTCTCGCCGTCGAGCTTGTCGAAAAGCAGTTGCTGCGAGGACATCCCGACGAAGCCTGCCCGTAGCGCCTCGGTGAGCATCTGCTCCATCCGGGCCTGCTCGGCCTTGGTGGGCCGGACTTCCTTTCGGGTGGCGCGGTCCAGGCCCATGGTCGCGGCCCGCATGTCCGAATGGCCAATGAAAGCTGCGACATTCGGCCCCAATGGCCGGGCCTGAAGCGCGGCGATGTACTCCTCGCAGCTGTTCCACGTCTTGTGGTTGTTGACCGCGCTGATAACGTGCTCGCGCGGGATGGCTTCCACGCGGGCGAACAAGTCACCGGCGTCTTCGCCGTCGACGTGAACGGTCGACAACGAACACGACCCCACCATCACCGTCGTGACGCCGTGGCGCAGCGACTCCGACAGCGACGGGCCGGCCAGCACCTCGACGTCGTAGTGGGTGTGGATGTCGACCATGCCCGGCAGCACCCACTTGCCTCGTGCGTCAATCACTTCGGAGCAGCCGGTTTCGTCGAGCGGCTGCGCGCTGATGGCCAGGATGTGACCGTCACGGATACCGATGTTGCGGATCGCCGACGGGGCGCCGGTGCCGTCGAACCAGCGGCCGGTGCGGATAACCGTGTCGAAGCTCATGGGGATGTTCCTTTCTCGGGTTGCCTCGTTGGCTCCCAGGATGCGGCCATGGCAGCGTCGAAGTCTTGACAGTTGGTGACGATTATTTGACATTTGTTGACATGTCGGTGGTACGCGGAACGTCGCTGTCGGGCTATCCGCGCCTGGTCGCCGAACTGGGCGGCGACCCGGGCGAGCTGCTGCGCGCCGCCGGCATCCGGCCCCGAGATGTCGGCGAGCACGAAGTCTTTCTGCCCTACCGCAGCCTCATCGTGGCCGTTGAGAGTGCGGCGACGGCGACGGCGACTCCCGATTTCGGGCGTCGGTTGGCGCTGAGGCAGGGCATCGAAATCCTGGGACCGCTCGGGGTGGCCGCGCGCACCGCGGCCACCGTCGGCGACGCCTTCACGATTGTCGAAACCTTCCTGGGCGCCTACAGCCCGGCCATCTCCGCGCGCATTACCCCGAGCGCCAGCGCCGGGCAGTCGTTCTACGCATTCGAGGTTTTGATCGAGCGCCCGCCGCCGCACCCACAGACCACCGAACTGTCCCTCGGGGTGTCACTGCGGGTGTTGCGGTTCCTACTCGGCGCGCAGTACGCACCCGTGTCGGTGCACCTCCCGCACCAGCCGCTCACCGCGACCGCCGATTATCTGACCTACTTCGGCTGCCGGCCGTGCTTCACGCAACCAACAGCGGGCTTCACTTTCCGCACGGCCGACCTCGGGCGCTCGCTCAACCAGGACGCGCTCGCCCATCAGGCGGTCGTGCAGTACTTAGCCGGAATCACCACACACCAACCCGGCATGACCCAGTCGGTGCGCACCATGGTCCGCCAACTCCTGCCCACCGGCACCGCCAGCCTCGAGTTGATCGCCGCCCAGTTCGATCTGCATCCCAGGGCGCTGCACCGCCGTCTGTCCGCGGAGAAAACCACCTTCGGCGAACTCATCGACGGTGTGCGCCGCGAAACCGCCGAACACTACCTGCGCGACACCGATATCAGCCTGTCGCACCTGACCCGAGAACTCGGCTACGCCGAGCAGAGCGTGCTGAGCCGGTCGTGCCGGCGATGGTTCGGCTGCGGTCCCAGCACCTACCGCAACACCGCCCGTTCCGTCCCGTCGAGCCGGCCCGGCTAGCTCGTCGCGACGCCGGATCGTGTTCAATCGAGGACATGCTGAGCCTGGCCGAAATTTCTGACCGCCTGGAGATCCAGCAACTGCTGGTGGACTACTCCACCGCCATTGACCAGCGGCGATTCGACGACCTGGACAAGGTGTTCACGCCAGACGCCTACATCGACTACCGGGCGCTGGGCGGCATCGACGGCCGCTATCCCGAGGTCAAGGAGTGGCTGGGGCAGGTGCTGGGAACCTTCCCGGTGTATGCGCACATGCTCGGCAACTTGTCCGTGCGCATCGACGGGGACACCGCATCGTCGCGGGTGATCTGCTTCAACCCGATGGTGCTGCCCGGCGATAAAGACCAGGTGCTGTTCTGCGGTCTTTGGTACGACGACGAGTTCGTCCGCACGCCCGAGGGCTGGCGGATGACCCGCCGGGTGGAAACGAAGGTCTTCCAGAAGGTGATGTGAGGCCGGCGAATTTATGCTGAAGGACCGCGTTCTGGCACAATAGGCGGCTGTCTGCCGCGCGACCCGCCCGATGGGCGCTTGCACGCCGGTCACACACGCGAGGCAAAACCGGATCCGGGCATCCCGCCCTGGTCGCTGAATTGCAGCGTGACACG
>DASSGQ010000015.1:0-9874 GCA_035693385.1 Mycobacterium sp. | reverse complement strand
GCCCCGAAATGAAGAGGCATGCCCTGCCGTATGTTTCGATGCTCACATTCGGGATCGAACTACGTCAACTCGATTTGGCTGATATCCCCTGTAAGTTGAATCCGAGTTATCTGATAACTCGCTGAAGCTCAAGAGTTGCGGAAACGTGCAGGTCAGACACGTCGAAGGCGCGGATGTCGGCACGGTGACAACCCGGGTGCCAAGTGATTTCGTCCGGCTGTGGGATTCGGTGTGAGCTGGAATACATTTGGCGCTATGCGCATTTCCCATCGAATGGGATCGAACGGGTATGTACCGGATGCGCACTCGACACTGCAGGCAAATATCGTTGTGGCCCATCAGGTTTCGAACGAAACGGCGAGCTGGCTATAATTCACCACTGCCGCAAAGACATTCGGTGACATAAGCCAACGCGGGAGCCCGGCAGAGAAGGATTTACCAAACGTCCCCGGCGCGCCAGTCGCACATCAAGTCCGCGGAGGTGTCCAACCTGATCCCGACCGGCAGCACGAACACGGAGCCGTCGTCGTCGCAAGTTCGAGTTGGACCGGTGGGCGCCAGCACCGACGTGGGCCCGCGCCAGGGCAACCACCCGCGCGCCGTGTACACCCGGCGGGCAGGCGCTGACGAGCTGACGGCACCCACTTGGTAGGCGCCGCGGATCACCTGCTCGCAGCCGTCCAGCAGGGCATGCACCAGGCCCTGGCCGCGGCAGTCCTCCCGCACCGCGACGGCTTCCACGTAGCCGCAGCGCAGCGCGTCGCCGCCGTACAGCAGTCGCCGCTGCACCACTGCGGCGTGCGCGATGATCGCGCCATGCCGCCAGATCAGGGCATGCATCCCACCCAGCGCGTGCTCCCAGTCGTGCCGGGTGAAATCGCCGGCGAACGCGGTGGTGACCATCTGCCCGACGCGCTCCCGAGTCTCGCTGTCGAGATCGGAGGTGTGGACCAGGCGGGCGGTGTGTACCTGGGTGTGCACAGTCTTTGTCTACCAGCCCTGTCCAGCCGGCCGGTGCTAGGAGAACGGCCAGTCCACGACGCTGGCCTGCGGCCGGCCCCCAAGCGTGGACCGCGGGCGTGCCCAGTGCAGCCGCACGTACTGGCCTGGCCGCACCTGGGCGACCTTGTCGACGTCCTCGTCGGTGACCACGCCAACCACCGGGTAACCGCCGGTGATCGGGTGATCCGGTCCCAGGATCACCGGCAATCCGTTGGGCGGTACCTGGATCGCGCCGCGGGTGGCGCCCTCGCTGGGCAGCTGCCGGTCCGGGTGGCGGTAGGTCAGCGGTCGGCCCTCCAACCGCATTCCGACCCGGTCGCTGCGGTCGGAGGCCATCCAGATCGTGTGCACCAACGCGTCGGGATCGACCAACCAGTCGTCCCGCGGCCCCGGCACCACCAGCAGGTCCACCAGATGGCGGGAGATGCCCGCCACCGGGGCCTGGTCGAGTTCGGGGTACTCGTTGGTGTGCTCGCCGACCGGTAGCCGGTCTCCGGTCTGTAGCGGTGCCGGGCCGATCGCGGACATGGCGTCATAGCTGCGCGAGCCGAGCACCGGGTCCACGCTGATGCCGCCGCGCACCCCCAGGTACGTCCGCAGTCCGGCGCGCGGGGCGCCCAAAGAGATCACCTGGCCGTCGCGGACATGGTGAATGCTGTTGGTGCCGAACTTGATTCCGTTCACCGAGGGGTTGGTATCGGCGCCCGTCACAGCGATGTCGACGCCGCCGCCGCGGACCCGGGCCGAGAACCCACCGAACGTCACCTCGACGGTGGCGCGGTCGTCCGGGTTGGCGACCAGCCGGTTGGCCAGCTTGTGCGCGCGGCGGTCGGCGGCTCCGGATCGGCCGACGCCGAGGTGGGCCAGCCCGGGCCGCCCCAGGTCCTGGACGACGGCGAACGGTCCGGTGCGAAGAACTTCCAGGGTGATTTCCGGATTTGCCACGGCCAGCTCCTTCGGACTCGTCGTCACACGGCTCGGAACTGAACCCACATGCCCTGCGTGAGCAGTGCCGGATTGGGCCGCTGCAGATCCCACAGGACCGCGTCGGTGTGGCCGATCAGCTGCCAGCCGCCGGGCGATTGACGTGGATAGATCGCGCTGAACTCGCCGGCAAGGGCGACGGAGCCCGCCGGCACCGAGGTCCGCGGCTCGGAGCGGCGCGGCACACGCAGTCGCGCGTCGCCCTCGATCAGGTACGCGAAACCGGGTGCGAACCCGTTGAATCCGACCCGCCACAGGGTAGAGCTGTGGGCGTTGATCACCTGCGCCGTGGTCAGCCCGGTGTGATCGGCGACCTCGGCGAGGTCCGGGCCGTCGTAGACGACGTCGATCACCACGTCGGCGCGGCGGTCCGCCGGGGCTTCGGGATCAGCCGTGACCCGCATCCGGCGTAGCGTCCGGCGGACGACTCCCTGGAAGCGGGGGTCGCTGAGCTTCACCAACACCGTGCGCGCGGCGGGGACCATGTCGATCACGCCGGCCAACGCCGCGGCGCGCAACGCGTCCGTCCAGGCCAACACTTCGGCGGTGCTGCCGCACTGCAGCATCAGCGCCTGATCGCCATAGTCCAACACGGTGTTGCCGACCAGGTCGGTCGCCAGCTCCTGGGACACGCTGCTGTTAAGGTCCGTGACGCTCATTACTCGACGGTAACCCCGGAATCGGGCCTCGCGGGAGGGGATGACGAGGGATTTTCGAGCTCTGCCAGAGGTGCCTTAGTAATCGCACAAACAGGCGTGATATCCCAGGGCGTTCAACCCAGGATCTTGCCGATCAGCGGTGGCAGTTGATCGGCGATCAACGGGTAGCTCAGCGGCGACGAGAAGGCGATCGCGCCGGCCTGATCCTTGGTGGTGAAGATGTGGCGGTTCTGAGCCGTCGCCTGGGAAGCCGCCACCTCGGCGTCGGCCAGTAGCGCCTTTTGGTCATCGGGGTTCTCGGTCGTCCAGATCACCACGTCAGCGGAATCGAGCACCGCTTTGATCTGATCGCGGGGGATGACCGCGCGGTGACCGCTGCCAAAGGGTTTGATGTTGTCGGCGATGACCAGACCCATCTCGTTCAGGAAGTCGGTCCGCCAGCCCGCCAGGGTCGCCACCACCGTGCCCTGCCAGAGTGTGCCCTGCATAAGCAAGGCCTTCTTGCCCTTCCACTGCGGGTTCTTCTGGGCGACGGCGGCGAACTTCTGGTCGACGGCGTCGATCAACGACTTCATCTGGTCGGATTGGAACACCGCCTGGCCGACGGCGGAGGCCTGGTCCTTCCACGGCTCGAAGAAGGCGTCACCGTCCGACTGCGCGACGGTCGGGGCGATCGCCGACAGCTTCTGATAGGTGTCGGAGTCCACGCCGGCGTTGATCGCCACGATCAGATCGGGTTTCAGGCCGCCGATCTGGTCGATCGGAATCCCGTTGTCCAGGTTCAACACCACCGGCTGCGCGGCGCCCAGCTTGGGCTGGGCCCACGGCCACACCGCGAATGGCTGGTCGCCGAACCAGTTGGTCACCGCGATCGGCACCACGCCGACCGCGAGCAGGTCGTCTTGCTCGGTGTAGCCGGCGCTGACCACGCGCTTGGGCGGCTCCTTGATGACGGTTTGGCCGAAGAGATGGTTGATTGTCACCGACCCGCCAGGGGCGGCCGGTGACGGTTTGCGCGATGAGCAGCCGGCTGCGGATGTGGCGACCGCGACCATCCCTGCAGCCCCTGCGAGCTGCAAGAATCCCCGTCGATTCCATCCCGGTGCCATCGCGTGAGATTATCGCGTTCCTCGCTCGCGCCCGCACCGCCGCGCGGTTGGGCCGCTCAACCCAGCGGCATGCCGGCGTCCACAAAGTCCAGTGCCCGGTAGATCGTGTCGGCCGTCCGCGGCGCGCTGTCGTAGGCCGCCATCATGGCGCCGGTCAGCGCACCGGCGAATACCCTGACTTCGAAATCATTTGCCGGGCGCCCGATTCGGCGGCTGATCACCTCGGCCATGACGTTGACGGTGCGGTAGTACTCGTCGTACATCGCGGCCTTCAGCTCGGGTATCGAGAACAGCAGCCGTTGCCGGGTGTTTTCAAACTCCAGTTGCTCTTCAGAAAGTTGGGTCTGGGCCTCCTCGTAGGCCCGGCGGATCGCTTCGGCGGGCGACAGGTCGGGCGGCTGTGCCTCGAAGGCCGCCAACACCAGCGGGTCCAGGTCGTCGGCGAGCAACAGCGACTCCTTGGATGGGAAATACCGGAAGAAGGTGCTGGGCGATATCTCTGCGGCCTCGGCGATGTGTTCCACGGTGGTGGCGGCGTAGCCGTTCGCGTCGAAAAGGCGGAACGCCTCGCGCCTGATGGCCTGCCGGGTCTTGATCTTTTTACGTTCCCGCAGCCCAAGGGGCGGTTCAGTCGCCTGCATGAGGTAATTCTCCCGCATCGGCTGCGGCGACGGGCCGGGGCACGCGTGCGCCGCAAAGTTCAGATCGAGTTGTCACACGGGCCCGAAGGGCGCTGCGATCTCCACGTATCGCCGACGTAACTGCGCACCACCAGGCCGGTAATAGTGCGTCCTTAACGTCGAGCCGTCAGTTCACGCGCCGAGATGTCCCGGGCCCGCACACCGCCCTGGGACGCACGCGCTTCGTCGACAGGGGGCCGCCTGATGTCCATCACCACCACACCGGTCGTCGCGCCCGCGCCACCCCGCGAGCAACACCGCGGGCGGCACTGGATCGACGACTGGCGACCCGAAGACCCTGTGTTCTGGGAGACGACCGGCAACGCCATCGCCCGTCGCAACCTGGTTTTCTCCATCTTTGCCGAGCACATCGGCTTCAGCGTGTGGATGCTGTGGAGCATCGTGGTCGTCCAGATGACCGCAGGTCCACACGGGCACCCCGCCGCGTCGGGCTGGGCGCTGACCGCCAGCCAGGCGCTGTGCCTGGTCGCGGTCCCCAGCGGTGTCGGCGCGTTCCTGCGCCTGCCGTACACCTTCGCGGTCCCGATCTTCGGCGGCCGCAACTGGACAACCATCTCCGCGTCAATGCTGCTGATCCCATGTCTGTTGCTGGCCTGGGCGGTCGCTCATCCCCATCTCCCGTTCGGGCTGCTGGTCGCCGTTGCCGCGACCGCGGGCTTCGGCGGTGGCAACTTCGCCTCGTCGATGGCCAACATCTCGTTCTTCTACCCCGAGAAGGACAAGGGCTGGGCGCTCGGCCTGAATGCGGCCGGGGGCAACATCGGTGTGGCGGTCGTGCAGAAGATCGTTCCGCCCATCGTGATCGCGGGCGGCGGCGTGGCGCTATCGCGCGCCGGACTGTTGTACGTGCCGTTGGCGGTCGTGGCCGCGGTGTGCGCGTTTCTGTTCATGAACAATCTGTCCGAGGCCAAAGCAGACGTGAAACCGGTCTGGCAGTCACTGCGGCATCCGGACACCTGGATCATGTCGCTGCTGTACATCGGCACGTTCGGGTCCTTCATCGGCTACTCGGCGGCGTTCCCGACCCTGCTCAAAACCGTATTCGGACGCGGTGACATCGCATTGACCTGGGCTTTCCTGGGTGCGGGCATCGGATCGGTCATCCGTCCGCTGGGCGGCAAGCTCGCGGACAGGATCGGTGGGGCCCGTATCACCGCCGTCAGCTTCGCCATGCTCGCCGTCGGCGCCACCGCGGCGCTGTGGTCCGTCGAGGCGGTCAACCTGCCGGGGTTCTTCGCCAGCTTCATGTTCTTGTTCGTCGCGACCGGCATCGGCAACGGCTCGACCTACCGCATGATCTCGAGGATCTTCAAGCTCAAGGGTGAGCTTGCCGGTGGCGACCCGGACACCATGGTGCAGATGCGCCGTCAGGCCGCGGGCGGCCTGGGCGTCATCTCGTCTGTCGGCGCCTTCGGCGGGTTCCTCGTGCCGCTGGCGTACGCGTGGTCAAAGTCGCACTTCGGCGGCATCGAGCCCGCGCTGCGGTTCTACATCGCGTTCTTCATCGCCCTGCTGGCCGTGACCTGGTACGCCTACCTACGGAAGAGCAGCCGGATGGGGCAGTTGGGCGTTTAGCGGTCGCCGGATCTGTACTCGTGCCGTATCCAAGGGCTGTAGTCGGCGATCAGCTCGTCCTGCGGCGGGCGCTGGTCGACGGGCACGTGCTGCAGGTTGATCCGGATCCGGTACCAGATCGAACTCGGCCCGCGCATACCGTCGACCAGGACGTCGGCCGGCTGCAGCAGCCCCGCCGCCGCGGGATAGCGGTCGCGCCAGGTGTCCAGCGCGGCCATCGCCTCGTCCTTGGTCTTGGTGCTGGCGATCTCGATCAGGGGCTTCGTTGAGCTGCGTCGGCCATCGGCACTCTTGCCGGATCCCTTCGGCGCGCGCTCCGGCGGTCCCATCTCCTCGGCCAGCATCAGCAGCCGATCAAGCTCGCCGACCGCGTCATCCATCCCCGCCCACGGATCGCCCATCTCGGCGAACCGGCCGGGCACGGTGTCGATGGTCAACGCCTCGGGTTTGCAGTCGGCGACCTCGTCCCAATGCAGCGGCGTCGACACCCGGGCATCGGGAGTCGCCCGAACGGAGTAGGCCGACGCGACGGTGCGGTCCTTGGCGTTCTGATTGAAGTCGACGAACACCCCCTCGCGTTCTTCCTTCCACCAGCGGCTGGTCGCGGCGTCGGGCGCGCGCCGCTCGACCTCGCGGGCAATGGTCTGGGCGGCCAGGCGCACCTGGCGAAACTCCCAGCGCGGCGCGATGCGGGCATAGATGTGAAAGCCCCGGGAGCCCGACGTCTTGGGCCACGCGGTCAGGCCATAGTCCTCGAGCACCTCGCGGGCCACCAACGCGACCTCGACGATCCGCCGCCAGGAGACCCCGGGCATCGGATCCAGGTCGACCCGCAGTTCGTCGGGGTGATCGAGGTCGCCGGCGAGCACCGGGTGGGGATTCAGGTCGACGCACCCCAGGTTGATCACCCACGCCAACCCGGCGGCGTCGTGGATGACGGCTTCCGCGGCGGAAGTGCCGCGCGCGTAGTGCAGCTCGGCGACGTCAACCCAGTCCGGCCGTTTGCTGGGTGCGCGCTTCTGGAAGACGGCCTCTTGGGAGATCCCCTTGACGAACCGCTTGAGGATCATCGGCCGGCCCGCCACCCCGCGCAGCGCCCCGTCGGCCACGGACAGGTAATAGCGGACCAGGTCGAGCTTGGTATACGGGCCGCCCGTCTGGCGTTCGAACACCACCTTGTCCGGATGGGTGATGGTGACCTGCCGCCCGGCCACTTCCAGCACCACCGGACCGGTCATGGAGTCAATGGTAATTCGGCCAAACTTTGTGGCCGCGATGCGGCGGGCGTCACATATGGTGAAGCCATGCCTAACTTCATTGATCTGCCCTTCCAGGCTGTCAGCAAAGTTCAGCAATACCTCGAACGCGGCTCGGCCGAATTGCACTACGTGCGCAAGATCATCGAAGCGGGCGGGTTCCGGCTCGAACCACCGCAGAACTACGCCGCGATGGCCGCCGAGATCTACAAGTGGGGCGAGTTCGGGATGCTGCCGTCGCTCAACGCCAGGCGCAATCCCGACCGCGCGGCGCTGATCGACGAAGAGGGCACCTTCACCTACGCCGAGCTCGACGAAGCCGCGCACGCGGTGGCGAACGGCCTGATCGCAAAGGGTGTGCGCGGCGGCGACGGTGTGGCCATCCTGGCCCGCAATCACCGCTGGTTCGTCATCGCCAATTACGGCGCGGCCCGCACCGGCGCCCGGATCATCCTGCTCAACAGTGAGTTCTCCGGCCCGCAGATCAAAGAGGTGTCGGAGCGCGAGGGCGCGAAGGTGATCATCTACGACGACGAATACAGCGACGCCGTCAGCAAAGCCGAGCCGCCGCTGGGCAAGCTGCGAGCGCTCGGAGTCAACCCCGACGCGCAGCAGCCGTCGGGCAGCACCGACGAGACGCTGGCCGAGCTGATCGCACGCAGCAGCAAGGCGCCGGCCCCGAAGTCGAGCAGGCACGCCTCGATCATCATCCTGACCAGCGGCACCACCGGCACCCCGAAGGGAGCGAACCGCAGCACCCCACCGACATTGGCACCGGTCGGCGGCATCTTGTCGCACGTGCCGTTCAAGGCGAACGAGGTGACGTCGCTGCCGGCGCCGATGTTCCACGCTCTGGGTTATCTACATGCCACCCTGGCGATGTTCCTGGGTTCGACGCTGCTGCTGCGCCGGAAGTTCAAGCCGACGCTGGTGCTGGAGGACATCGAGAAGCACAAGGCAACCGCGATGGTCGTCGTCCCGGTGATGCTGTCGCGCGTCCTCGACGCACTCGAAAAGACGGAGCCCAAGCCCGACTTGTCCAGCTTGCGGATCGTGTTCGTATCGGGATCGCAGCTGGGCGCCGAGCTGGCCGGCCGCGCGCTCAAAGACCTCGGTCCCGTCATCTACAACATGTACGGCTCGACGGAGATCGCGTTCGCCACCATCGCCGGGCCCCAGGACCTGGAACACAATGCGGCGACGGTCGGTCCGGTGGTCAAGGGCGTCCGGGTCAGGATCGTGGACGACAACGGCAACGAGGTGGCTCAGGGCGAGGTCGGCCGGATTTTCGTCGGCAATGCGTTCCCATTCGAGGGCTACACCGGCGGCGGTAACAAGCAGATCATCGACGGGCTGTTGTCATCCGGCGACGTCGGCTACTTCGACGAGCACGGGTTGCTGTATGTGAGCGGTCGTGACGACGAGATGATCGTTTCCGGCGGTGAGAACGTGTTCCCCGCCGAGGTGGAAGACCTGATCAGTGGGCACCCCGACGTCGTGGAAGCCACCGCCATCGGCGTGGAAGACAAGGACTGGGGTCATCGGCTGCGGGCGTTCGTAGTCAAGAAAGAGGACGCCAGCATCGACGAGGAGACCATCAAGCACTACGTCCGCGACCACCTGGCCCGCTACAAGGTGCCCCGGGAAGTGATCTTCGTCGAAGAGCTGCCGCGCAATCCCACCGGCAAGATCCTCAAGCGCGAGCTCCGCGAAATGGAGATCGACTAGCGGCCGCGGCCGGTCAGCGCCGGGCCTGGATGTTGCGGGTGATCTGGGCCGAAAGCTTGGGGTCGGACAGCAGCTGGTCGACGAGCGCGGCGAGGACTTCTTGTCCGGTCACCCGGGCGACTCCGAGGCGGTCGGCCGCTTCGCGCTGCCAGATGTCGAGTGCCCGGTGGGTGGCGGCCGGCAGGTCGACTGTACGTCGTGTTCGTTGAATACGCGCTGGTTGGTCGGCAGGCGGTGGCTTGATGACGCGGTGGGCACTGGGCTGCCGGAAGCCCGTGAGGCGCTCGGTAGGCGTTGCGTCACCGGGCGGAGTGCTGGCCGCCACGTGCGCGCGGAACGTTCCGGCGCTGGTCCCGATGGGGTCGGGGTTGAAATTCACGGCGACGACCGTCCCTCCGTGCGTGCCAAATCAGTAACTCAGTACTTCAGTTATACGTCTGTCGATACTGATTCTCTCATCCGCGCTGTCGGAAGTCGCGGCGCCAAGCCGTGCGCCTAGCGAGTCGGCAGTAGGCGACCGACGGCGGTCGGGTGCGCGCCAAGCCGTCTACCAGCGCATTCTTCGCACCTTTCCAGGAGATAGCTGTAGAAAGGCTTATCGTTGCAAAACATGAGCGCATGTCCTCGATGAAAGTATTTGCAGATCGTTTAACAACTCCCTAACAGCTGCCTAATCTTCGCGATTCAATGTCGGACTACGTAAAGTGGTAGATCATGAGGTACTGAGAAGCGGAAGTACGTATCAGTAGCTCAGTAGATGATGCGTCAACTGCGGCTATCCGGCTCGGTGTCGACCCGGTGCTGAGTAGAACCGCAAGTACTGAACGGCGTAAATACTTAATTGCGTGAATTGATATCAT
>DASSGQ010000014.1:0-18931 GCA_035693385.1 Mycobacterium sp. | reverse complement strand
TTCCCCGCTGATCCGCTTTGCGAGTCAACAGGATTCGCCGCGCAAACTAACGACACCCCGCGAGCCGATGGCTCACGGGGTGTCGCCGACCTGTCCGACCGCTACTTGAGGTCGAACCGGTCGTTGTTCATGACCTTGACCCAGGCCGCGACGAAGTCCTCGACGAACTTCCCCTGAGCGTCGTCCTGCGCGTACACCTCTACCAGCGCACGCAGCACCGAGTTGGACCCGAACACCAGATCGTTGGCGGTGGCCGTCCACTTCAGCTGTCCCGACGACCGGTCGAATCCCTCGTAGACGTTCTCCGCGGTCTCCGACGGCTTCCACTCCGTACCCATGTCGAGCAGGTTGACGAAGAAGTCGTTGGTCAGAGCGCCGGGCTGTTCGGTGAACACCCCGTGCTTGCTGCCGCCGTGATTGGCGCCGAGGGCGCGCAGGCCCCCGACGAGCACCGTCAACTCCGGAGCGGTCACGCCCAGCAGGTACGCCTTCTCCAGCAGCAGCTGTTCGACCGGCGCCTTCTCGCCGGGGCGGATGTAGTTGCGGAACCCGTCGGCCCGCGGCTCGAGCACCGCGAACGAGTTCTCATCCGTCTTGTCCTGCGAGGCGTCGGTACGGCCGGGCGCGAAATGCACCGAGATCTCGTAGCCCGCGTCCGTGGCCGCCTTCTCCACCGCCGCGGACCCCGCCAGCACGATCAGGTCGGCGAACGAGATCTTCTTGCCGCCGGTTGCCGAGTTGTTGAATTCCTGCTGGATCCGCTGCAGAACGGGCAGGACCTTGTCCAGCTCGGACGGCTCGTTGGCCTCCCAATTGCGCTGTGGCTCAAGGCGCAGCCGCGCCCCGTTCGCGCCGCCGCGCTTGTCGGTGTTGCGATAGCTTGACGCCGACGACCACGCCGTCTTGACCAGCTGTGGAATAGACAGGCCGGACTCGAGCACCTGGTTCTTCAGCGCGGCGATGTCCCTCTTGTCGACCAGGGGATGGTCGACCGCCGGAACCGGGTCCTGCCACAGCTGCGGCGCGGCAACCCAGGGCCCCAGGTAGCGGCTGATCGGTCCCATATCGCGGTGCAGCAGTTTGTACCACGCCTTGGCGAAAGCCTCGGCCAGCTGTTCGGGGTAGTCCAGCCAACGCCGCGTGATGTCGCGGTAGATCGGGTCCTCACGCAGCGAAATGTCGGTGACCAGCATCGTCGGGGCCCGGCTCGGCCCGCCGAACGGATCGGGGATCGTGCCGGCGCCGGCGCCGTCTTTGGCGGTGAACT
The DNA here is from genome assembly GCA_035693385.1 of Mycobacterium sp. Classification (GTDB taxonomy): domain Bacteria; phylum Actinomycetota; class Actinomycetes; order Mycobacteriales; family Mycobacteriaceae; genus Mycobacterium. The sequence continues at coordinate 17,664 of DASSGQ010000014.1, read as the reverse complement.
GCCAGGCTCCGGCCGGGCTCTTGGTGAGTTCCCACTCGTAGCCGTAGAGGTTCTGCAGGAATCCGTTGCCCCACTTGGTCGGGGTCGAGGTCCAGACCACCTCCAGGCCGCTGGTGATGGCGTCCTTGCCCTTGCCGCTGGCATAGGAGCTCTTCCAGCCGAACCCCTGCTGTTCGATCGGGGCGGCCTCCGGCTCGGGGCCGACCAGGTCTCCGTTGCCGGCGCCGTGGGTCTTACCGAAGCTGTGGCCACCCACGATGAGTGCCGCGGTCTCCTCGTCGTTCATCGCCATGCGGCCGAAGGTCGCGCGGATGTCGTGCGCCGCGGCGATCGGATCCGGCTGGCCCTCGGGGCCTTCCGGATTCACATAGATCAGACCCATGGTGGTCGCACCGTAGGGTTCTGCGAGGTCGCGCTTGCCGGAGTAGCGCCTGTCGGTGCCCAGCCAGGTGTCCTCTTCGCCGAAGAGAACCTCTTCGGGCTCCCAGACGTCCTCGCGACCGAACGCGAAGCCGAAGGTCTTGAAGCCCATCGAGTCCAGGGCAACGTTGCCGGCGAAGATGATCAGGTCGGCCCAGGAGATCTTGTTGCCGTACTTCTTCTTGATCGGCCACAGCAGCCGGCGTGCTTTGTCCAGGGTGGCGTTGTCCGGCCAGCTGTTCAGCGGGGCGAAGCGCTGCAATCCCTGGCCGCCGCCGCCGCGGCCGTCGTGAATGCGGTAGGTGCCGGCGGCGTGCCAGCTCAGCCGGATGAACAGGCCACCGTAGTGACCGTAGTCGGCCGGCCACCAGTCCTGGGAGCTGGTCATCAGCGCGACCATGTCGGCCTTGAGTGCGTCAACGTCGAGCTTGGCGAACTCGGTGGCGTAGTCGAAGTCCTCGCCGAGCGGATTGGATTGCGCCACGTGCGGGTGCAGCTTCGACACGTCGATCTGATCGGGCCACCAGTCCTGATTCGTCAGGGGGGCGTGCGCCTTGGGTTCGGGCGCAGCGATTACGGGGTTTTCGCTCTCGCTTTGGGATGTATCAGATGACACAGCATTCCTTTCGGTGATAAGTGAATCGAGCTTCGATCAAGACGCTTCGGGCGAGCAGTCGGGGCACAGGCCCCAGTAGATGACTTCAGCCTCGTCGAGAACGAAGCCATCCAGAGCGTTGTGGTGGTCAACAGGGGTTAAGCATGGTGCCTCGCCGACGGCACAGTCGACGTCGGCAATAATGCCGCACGAGCGGCACACGACGTGATGGTGGTTGTCGCCAACCCGCGACTCATAGCGCGCAACCAACCCCAACGGCTGGATTCGCCGCACCAGACCGACGGCGGTCAGTGCGTTGAGCACGTCGTACACGGCCTGGCGGGAGACATCGGGCAGGCCGACCCGCACCGCGGAGAAGATCGTCTCGGTGTCGGCGTGCGGATTGGCACGCACTGCCTCCAGAACGGCCACCCTGGGCCGGGTCACTCGCAGATCGGCCATCCGCAGCTGTTCCGCGTAATCCGTCTCCGTTGAGGACACCCTGCCAATATGTCGCACTTATCTGGATTCAGTCAAGACTCTACCGAAGGATGTCGCACAAATATGTGGTGAACAACGCCCTTCGGCTTGCCCAGCGGCGCGCACCGTTCGCCGAACACCGTTGCCGCCCAAGGATAACCCCTTGCGGGGGCGTACGAGGCCGGCGAACCGATGCCAACCTGACGCGGGCCCGGCTCACACCTGACGCCATGACGGCTGCGCCGGATCGACCAGCTGTATGTCGACGGGGCCGAGCCCAAAGATGGCGATCACCGCCGGGTCGGGACGGTTTGCCGGGACGCCGTCGTAGTGCGGCGTACGCGCGGTCCGCTTGACATAGCCGCCCGGCCCGACCGGTACCGCGTCCTGGGGCTGAAAGTCATTGCCGCTGTTGACAAACCAGGTGCCGCTGACCACCACCTGAATCCGGTCGGTGGCGTAGGTATGCGGTGCGCTGAACCAACCCGGATGCCATTTCATCATGACCAGATAGGGCCCGGGCTGGTTGAAATCCCCATACAGCATGGCCATTTCGCCGCTGCCTGGCGGCAGGTTGCCCCACGCCTCGAACGCCATGTGGTCGTACGGCAGGACGAAGGTCTCGGCCGGATCGGGGCCGCTGGCGGGCGGCGACGGCGACAGCGGGAGGTCAGCGACGTCGCCCGGCCTGCCGATCTTGCCGGGCCTATCCGTCTTGACCGTCTTATCGCCAGCGGCCAGCGCCGACAGCAGTAACGGCGCCGCCATCAACAGCGACCGCCGGTTGGATTCCATGTTGCCCCGCACAAGCGTTGAAGTACCCGGCCGGACCCGACGCTATGCGCGAGACTCAGCCCAATTTCCGGTAGACCAGCCAGCGCAACTCGACCGGGGAATCCTCACGCTCGACATCGAAGACGTCGAGCCCGCTGGCCCAGCCGTCGAACCAGCCGGTGGGCGGCCAGGCGCCCTCGGGCAGGTGGGCCTTCTCGTACTCGTAGGCCGAGTCGTCGCTGACGAGCTCGAACGGAAGCCCCGCCACGGCATTCGTCAGCTCGTCCCTGGTGAAGATCATCGTGTTGCACTGCTGACCGAGTTGGACCGCGGCGTCGTCAGGTGTGTAGCCCGGGCAGGCCAAGAACGTGTTGAACACCAGGCAGCCGCCGGGAGCGAGGCAATCCGCGGCGAGTTCCAACGCGCCGCGCAACTCGTGAGTCGTCCGGAAGTCCGGCACCACCTCGGAAAGCACCATCAATTGGTACTCGTCGTGCACACCCTCCACGGCCGTGAAGACGTCGCTCTGGATGACGTGCACGCCCAGCGATTCGCTCTCCGCCTCGGAGCGAATGATGTCGGCGAGCTTCGGCGCTATCTCGACCGCGTCCACGGGGTGGCCGAGTCGGGCCAGCGCCAGGGCATTGCGCCCGGTTCCGGCGCCGACGTCCAGCACCCGATGGGTCGCGGGGTCGGCCGCCTCGCCGGCGAGCACGACCACGCGCGCGTCCGGTTCGGTGCCGAACAGGGGCGGCGGGCGGACGGCAACCCAGTGGTCGTAATCGTCCCCGACCGTCCGCCATTCGGCTTTGACGCGGTAGTTCAGATTCGTTCCGAAGGGAACCTGAAACGAAATGACGATGTCCGAACGCTGGGAGGCTTTGAAGGCCTTGGCCAGCTCGGCTTCCAGGACCGACCTGAGGTAAACGGACTGTTCGGGCGTGTACGCGACGCCCAGGCTGGCACAGATGTTGCCGCACAACTGGACGTACTCGTCGAGCAAGCCGGGGACGGCGGGCACCGTGATCCGGCCCTCGGCCATCGACCGGCGATACAGCCGGCTCACCATCGCATCGCGCAGCATCGACGGATCAAACGATCTGGAGGGCGCCTCACTCACCAGACCCTTCTACACGACCGGTGCCGTGGCCGCGTGACGGGATCCTCCGACGCCGACGATTGAGCACGCGACTCGGCGCGGCATCGGACATTTGTGATCGCGGCACATGTACTACTAGCAAATAAGCGACTACTACTAGACGTAGTTAGATTGCCGGCTCGGTTTAGTGGCCCCGCCCAGTACGACCGACGCAAAGTCGCCAGGTCCCTGGCGGCCCGCCAGCCGAGCGGAGGGAGACAACATGGACTTCGCGGCCCTGCCGCCGGAGATCAACTCCGGGCGGATGTATGTGGGCCCCGGCTCGGGACCGATGCTGGCCGCCGCGGCGGCCTGGGACCAAACGGCCGGCTCACTGTATTCGGCGGCTACCTCGTATCAGGCGGAGGTCGCGGCGCTCACCGCGGGACCGTGGCTGGGTCCGGCGTCGGCGTCCATGGCGGCCGCGGCCGCTCACTATGTGGAGTGGACGCGAGCCACCGCGGCGCTGGCCGAGCTGACCGCTAACCAGGCCAGAGCCGCGGCTGTGGCCTACGAGACGGCGTTCGCGGAAACGGTGCCGCCACCGGTGATCGCGGCCAACCGCAGCCTGCTGATGGCCCTGATCGCGACGAACATCTTCGGGCAGAACACCCCGGCGATTGCGACCACCGAGACGCAGTACGCCGAGATGTGGGCCCAGGACGCCGCCGCGATGTACGGCTATGCCGGGGCATCGGCATCGGCGACGACCATCGCGCCGTTCAACCCACCACCGCAGAGCACCAACTCGGTCGGGACGGCCGGCCAGGCCGCCGCGGTGGCACAGGCCACGGACACCGCCGCCGGACAGGCGCAAAGCGCCGTGTCGAGTGCCGCGCAAGCGTTTTCCGCGGTGCCTGGCGCGCTGACTGGCCTCGCGACCCCGGCTCAAGGCATCTTTGGTCTGGCGCCGCTGGATGTGGTGACCTTGTTGGCGGACGTGAACGGCATTTTCAATCCCTATCTGGGGACATTCGCAATTGGTGTCAACTCGGGATTTGGTTCGTCGGACCTTCCCTTTGCCGTCGGCGGTGCTCTGACCGGTTTACACTCGGACGACATCGTCAGCGGCTGGGCGGGCGTAGAGGGCTGGCCGGGGGAAGGGCCGGCGACGCCACTGCCGTTCCCAGTGATCAGCGGCGCCCTCGGCGAATCGGAAGCGGCGGGTGGCCTGGGCGAATCGGTGTCGGCCGGTTTGGGCGAGGCGAACACGGTCGGGGCGTTGTCGGTGCCGTCGGGCTGGGCCGCGGCTGCACCGGAGATACGCCGCCTCGCCATCGCATTGCCGGCCACCAGCGTCGGCGCCGCCGCCGAAGCCTCCACCGGGAGCGCCGGCAGCCTGTTCAGTCAGATGGCCCTGGCGAGCATGGTCGGACGTGCCACGGCCGGCACCGGTGGCGCGGGTGGTCCAGACCGCCGTGAGCAGACCGGTGCGACGAAACGCGAGCCGACGGCAGAACCGCAGGCGCGGGCCGGCGGGCCGATCACCAGCATCGCCGCCGAGCTACGCGAACTGGCCTCCCGGCGCGACGCCGGAATCCTTACCAACGAAGAATTCACCAGGCGGAAAAAGCGCCTGCTCGCACACTGAGCCAGGCTAATCGAATTCGTCCGATCCCGTGGTTGCCTTCAGCGGTCGGATGCCAACCCTGGAAACGGGGCGCACCAAAGTCGGCGTAACGCAATCAGCTACTCAGGAGGTTTCCTAACATGTCGTCCACTGCAGATGTCGTTGTGATTGGTGCGGGTCCAGCCGGCGTGATGGCCGCTGCTCACGCGGCCGAACTCGGAGCTCGCACCGTGCTGGTGACCCAGCAGTCGATTGGCGGCATGGCGGCCAACGACGGGCCGGTGCCGGTGCGGACGCTGGCTCATACCGCGCGCCTGATGCGCAGTGCGCGACAACTCGGTCAGTACGGCGTCGTCATCAACGAACCTGCGCTGGACTACCAGCAACTCCTCGAACGCGTCAGCGAAGTCACCAGCGATATTCGTGAGCGGTCCACGTTGAGGACACTGACCGAGTCGCACGGCGGGGTAATCCAAGAAAGCACGGGGCCGGTCCATTTCGTGGATGCGCACACCATCGCCAACGACACCGGATTGACGCTCGAGTCAGAGAAATTCATCATCTGCACGGGCGGAGTGAGCAAAAGGCTCCCGATCCCAGGTTTCGAACACACCAGCACTCACAGCGACGCGTGGAACCTGACGACAGTCCCTGCATCAATGATCGTCGTCGGCTGCGGAGCCACCGGTGCTCAAGTCGCCTCGGTTTTCAACACCTTTGGTACGCGAGTCGAGCTCTTCGAAGCGAGTCCACATATTCTTCCCACCGAAGACGAGGACACCGCAGCCGCTGTGGCAGCGGCCTTCCAGCACGAAGGCATCAAGCTACGCGAGAACTTTGGCGGCATCGACTCGTTTGAAAAAACGCCCGCCGGCGTACGGATGACGTTCAGCAAGGACGGCAACCGCGAGACCGCCGAGGCGACGCTGGCCGTGGTAGCCGTCGGTTGGGGTGCCGACACTGATGCACTCAAACCCAGCGCCGCCGGAGTCGAGTTGACCCAGCGTAGGTTTCTTCAGGTCAACGAGTACCTGCAAACCTCGGCACCTCATATCTTTGCGGCCGGTGACGTAACGGGACGCGTCATGCTTGCCTCCGAAGCGATTCGGGACGGCTACGTCGCCGCCACCAACGCCGTGCAAGGCACTCGGCTGCCGCTCACGGATCACTTGATACCCGCGGGCAGCTTTACCGATCCTGAATACGCCTCGGTCGGCCTCACAGAACGCAGGGCGCGCGAAACGCACAACGTCATAACAGCGGTGTCCTCTTACCGGGCTTCTGTCAGGGCAATCATCGACGGGCAATCCAGCGGATTCTGCAAACTGATCGTCGATGAGGCAACCGCCGAGATCCTCGGCTGTCACGTAGTCGGCGAACAAGCCACCAACGTCGTCCAGGTCGCCTCGATAGCCCTCGCGGCGGGAATGCGCCGCGTCGACGATCTGGCCCGCGCACCGGTCTCATTTCCGACCTACGCCGAGATACTCATCGCCACCGCAGTCAGGGCCGCAAAGAAACTCAATCTCGAGATCGGGTGGCGCACCCACTACACCGACTGATGTCACCGGCAGCCCCTCTGGAGCCTGCTGTCCTAACCGGCCCGAATAACCCCTGGCCGAAGCACCTCGTAAACCGCTGGGACCGGCTGAGACGTCGGGTCGCTGACGCAACCGGTGGCAAAGGCTTCGTAGCCCATTGAGCATCCCGCTCGGCGCGGCATCGGACATTTGTGACCGCTGCACATGTACTACTACTGAATGAACGACTACTACTAGACGTAGTTCGTTAGATTGCTGGCTCGGATTTAGCAACCACCGGTACGCCGCCGCAAAACCGTGGCGCCCTGGCGGCCCATCAGCCGAGCGGAGGGAGGCGCCATGGACTTCGCGGCCCTGCCGCCGGAGATCAACTCCGGGCGGATGTATGTCGGCCCCGGGTCGGGACCGATGCTGGCCGCCGCGGCGGCCTGGGACGAAACGGCCGCCGCGCTGCAATCGGCGGCTACCTCGTATGAGTCCGAGATTGCGGCCCTGAGCGGTGGACCGTGGCTGGGGCCGGCGTCGGCGTCCATGGCGGCCGCGGCGGCTCCCTATGTCGCATGGACACGAGCTACCGCGGCGCAGGCCGAGTTGACCGCCGACCAGGCCAGAGCCGCGGCCGTGGCCTACGAGACGGCGTTCGCGGAAACGGTGCCGCCGCCCGTCATCGCGGCCAACCGCACCCTGCTGATGGCCCTGATCGCAACGAATCTCTTCGGGCAGAACACCCCGGCGATTGCGACCACCGAGACGCAGTACGCCGAGATGTGGGCCCAGGACGCGACCGCCATGTACGGCTATGCGAGCGCGTCAGCGTCGGCGACGACGATTACGCCGTTCAACTCTCCAGGGCAGAACACCAACTCGGGAGGAGCGGCCGGCCAGGCCGCCGCAGTAGCGGAAGCCATCAACACCTCCGCCGGAAACGTCCAGGGTGCCGTGTCGAGTGCCGCGCAAGCGGTTGCCGCGGTGCCTGGCGCGCTGACCGGCCTCGCGACCCCGGCTGCAAGCATCTTCGGTCTGGCGCCGCTGGATGCGCTGAACTTGGTGGCGGCCGTCAACGGCATTTTCGACCCGTATCTGGGGGCGTTCGGAATTGCTGTCGACACGGCATTCGGTTCGTCGAGCCTTCCCTACGACGTCGGCGGTGCTCTGACCGGTTTCCACACCGACGACATCGTCAGCGGCTGGGCAGGCGTAGAAGGCTGGCCGGGCGAAGGGCCGGCCACGCCACTGCCGTTCCCGGTGATCAGCGGCGCTCTCGAAGAATCGGGTGGTCTACCTGCGCCGATGTCGGCCGCAATGGGCGAAGCGAACACGGTCGGGGCCCTGTCAGTGCCGTCCGGCTGGGCCGCGGCGGCACCCGAGATACGCCGCCTCGCGATGGCATTGCCGGCCACCAGCGTGGGTGCCGCCCTAGAGGCCTCCACAGCAGCCTCCACCGGAAGCATGGGAAGCGTGTTCAGTCAGATGGCCCTGGCGAGCATGGCCGGACGTGCCATGGCCGGTACCGGTGCCGCAAACGGCCCATTGCGCCGTGAGCGGATCGGTGCGGCCAAGCCCGAACCGACGACGGAGCCACAGGCACCGACGGAGCCGCAGACGCCTGCGGGCGGGCCGATCACAAGCATCGCCGCCGAGCTACGCGAACTGGCCTCCCTGCGCGACGCGGGAATCCTTACCGGAGAGGAATTCGATGAGCAGAAAAAGCGCCTGCTCGCTCACTGAGCCACGGCAAACTCTCGGTTAAAGCCTCGGGGGCCAATCGAATTCATCCGATGAATGCTGCGCAGACTGGTAACCGGGCGTATTTGATCACTTCGCACTACGGCCATCGGGTGAACGCGTCCCGTTCGTGGGGCGTTCGTCGCAGACGGTGCCCATGAATGCCACGATCCGGCGGGATGATATTCCACCGTCCCACTCGCGCATGGTGCTACCGTTTGCACGCTATTCGATTCTCCGACCCGTCGTCGCGAGCAATTCACCGCTCGCACATCCGCGGCCTATTGCCGTGCCGGTCACTCGGGCGGCGTCCGTCGCAGAAAGGACGACACCATGAGCGACGATAAGGCCCTGCGTCTGTGCGACGAGAAGTTCGTCTCGCTGACGACGTTCAAGCGCAACGGCGACGCGATCGCCTCACCCATGTGGATCGTTGCCGACGGTGGGCAGCTGGTGGTATGGACGCCGTCCGACGCTGCCAAGGTCAAGCGGGTGCGACGCAATCCGCGCGTCACGTTGACCACCTGCGGCCGAACGGGGAAGGTCAAGGCCGGTCAACCCACCGTCGATGGGGCCGCCGAGGTGATCACCGACCCGGCGAGCGTCGACCGGGCCGAATCGCTGATCAAGCGCAAGTACGGCGTGGAGTTCCGGATCGTGACGTTCATCGAGACCGTCGCGGCCCGTGGCCGCAAGCCGCGAGTCGTACTGCGCATCACTGCCTCGACGAGCGCCGCCTAGCAAACGGGCCAGCGCCGTCGAGGTTGGCCGGTCGGAGCTTCACGAGTTTCACTATTTTTATTATTTCGCTTCTCCGGACGCCCCTATACTGACGGCACCCGGCACGCCGACAACAAAAGAAGGGCACAACATGCTTCCACCTCGCTGGCTGGCCAAACTGATTATTCCGGTGTTGGTTGGCGCTGCCCTCACCTCCAGCACGGCGATTGCGATGGCCGACAGCACCGATGACACATACCTCACAAAACTGCACGGCCTCGGCTTCAGTTGGAACTCGGGCTCCGACTCCGACATGATCGCAATTGGCCACCAGATCTGCGCCGACCGCTCGGCTGGCAAAACGCCAGACGCGATTGCCGCCGACATCCACTCCAGCTTGAGTTCGAAGGGCTACTCGTTCGCCGACGTCACAGGCATGGTCAGCGCCGCGGAATCAACCTACTGCCCGGATTAGGCGATCGCGGGGCCGCCGTCCCGACAGCCACCGGCCGGTAATCGCCTACAGTTTTCCCTGACGGTGTAGGCGGTGTCTCTCGGTCGGGGGCGTGGTGGAAAAGCCGACGGCTTCAGCGGGTCTGGGTGAGGCGCAGCTGCGCGTGCAGAGTTTGTGCCGCTATCCGGTGAAGTCGATGCTCGGCGAAACGGTGGACAGCATGTTCGTCGACGAGCACGGCGCCGAAGGGGACCGGCGGCTGGCGCTTCTCGATGCGCAGACCGGCCACGTGGCCAGCGCCAAGCAGGCCCGGCTATGGCGCGGGCTGCTGAAATGTACCGCCGACGGGAACACCGGACGGGTAAGGATCGCGCTACCCGACGGGACCAACGTCACGGCCGACGACCCTGGTGTCGACGAATTGCTCTCGCGGCTGCTGGGACGGCCGGTCCGATTGATCAGCAAACGGCCCGACGGCGCGACGGTGGAACGCCCGGACCCGGAAAAACTGCTCGAGCTCGGGCTGGACGCCGCTGCAGACGAGGTCGGTGGCCGCATTCTGGAGATCGCTCAGGCCACCCCGGGCGACTCGTTCACCGACGACGCCCCATTGCACGCGATCACCACGGCCACCCTCGAGCACATCGGCGTCGAGGCGCTGCGCTACCGGCCGAACCTGGTGATCGCGACGCCGGCCGGCTACCCGCCCTATGCCGAGAACGACTGGATCGGTGAGGAATTCGTCATCGGCGAGGCACGCCTGCGCGTCCTGGCGGCCACCACGCGGTGCGTGGTGCCGACCCTCGAGCACGGACCGCTGCCACGCGCCCCGCAGGCGCTTCGCATACCCGCGGCCGAGAACCGTTGGAACGCAAGCGGTTCCGGAGCGCAGCCGTGCGCGGGGGCGTACTTCGGCGTGCTGGTGGCCGGCGTCATCCGCGTCGGTGATCGCGTCACCGTCGAGTTGTAGGCGACGCGAAGCGTCTTCGCCAATCAGTCCGCTCGGCCGAGCCGGGCGGTTTCTTCCACCAGGTCGGCGGCTTTGGCGACGCTCTCGGCGGATTTGGTCATCTGGGGCGCCAACTCTTGGGCCCGCGCGGCACATTCCGGGGCGAGGACGGAATGCAGATCCGCGACCAACGTTGCCAGGGTGCTGGCCGAGAATTGGCGCCCACAGCCGACCTTCAGACGTGTGATCGCCTGCGCCCAGGTCGGCTGATCTTCGGACGAGAACCAGAGAATCAACGAGGGCATGCCGGCTCGAATGCCTGCGGCGGTGGTGCCGGCGCCCCCCTGATGCACGACCGCGCGGCAGGCCGGAAAGACGGCCCCGTGGTTCACCGATGTCACGATCTTGACATGGTCGGCATGCGTGACCCAGCTGAAATCACTTGACCCAGAGCAAATCAACGCCCGCTCGCCCAGGTGCGCGCAAGCCGCGCTGATGACGCCGATCGTCTCATCGGGGTACGGGATTTGCACGTTGCTGCCGAAGCCGAAGTAGATCGGCGGCGTCCCCTGGGCAATCCACGACAAGACCTCGGCGTCGACATCCGTCGGCAATTCCAGCGTCAGCGTGCCGACGAATGGCCGTCGCCGGCCCTGTTCCCCCCATTTGGCCGCCAGCCCGGGAAACCAGAACTCGTCGTACGCCTGGATCTCCAGCTCGGCCGAGCGTCCGGTTGGCTCCGGCAGGCCCAACTGACGGCGTAGGGCATTTTCGGCGTCCTTCGCGATGTCCCCGATCAAGCCGCGCGGCTGGGCCCCCGGGAAGAAGTGCAGCGTTGCCAGCGGAATGCCGTAATACTCCGCGACGCTGGTGGCCAGACCCTCCTCGCTCGCGTTCGTCAACAGCAGGTCGGCACCGTCTGCCTGCTCCGTGAGCGTCGTGCCGAAGTCCGTCATGGCCTGGGTGAAATGCTGGGCAATCTTGACCATCGTGTTGATCGGGTTCGGAGACGTGTCGGGAGCGAACTCCTGGCCGCGCAGGGCCTGTGTGCCCGGCCCATATTCGACCGAGGTGAGCCCCGCCGACGCCACGAGGCCGAGCTGGTCCGGCGGGGCGGCCATCGCCACGTGGTGACCGCGACGCAACAACTCCCGACCGACGGCGGCCAGAGGCTCGACGTCGCCGCGACTTCCATAGCCGGCCAGCGCAACTTTCACCGGCACAACCTAACCCAGGATGATCGCGTGAACGCCCGGGGCCTAGCTCATGCCGGCGCCGTGCGCCCGGCTCAACGCCACTTGATGCCGCATCCGATCGACGGCCGCTGGTTCGGGTCGACCGGCCGCCCGGCCAGCACGGCGTCGACCGCCGCCCGCACGTCAGCGGCCGTCACCGGTAGGCCGTTCTTGGGTCGGGAATCGTCCAGTTGGCCGCGGTAGACGAGTCGCCGCTCGCCGTCGAACACGAAGGTGTCGGGCGTGCAGGCCGCGGAGTAGGCGCGCGCGACGTCTTGGGTCTCGTCGTAGAGGTAGGGAAAGGTCCAGCCGTGGTGGCGAGCCTCGGCGACCATTTCGTCGGGCCCGTCCTGCGGGTAGGTCACGACGTCGTTGCTGGAGATGCCGACCATCGCGACTCCCAGCTCGCCGAGGTCCCGGCCCAGCGCGGCGAGCCCGGCGGCGACGTGCTTGACGTACGGGCAGTGGTTGCAGATGAAGGTGACGACGAGGGCCGGACCCGTGAGCTCGTCGAGACTGACGGTGGCACCGGTGGCCGGCTCGGGCAGCGAGAACGACGGAGCGGGGGTGCCGAGGGCAAGCATGGTGGACTCGATGGCCATGCCAGCCACACTAGCTGCACTCAGCGGCCCGGCCACCCGGCGCTAAAGCTTGGAGCCCAGCCCGGCGATCAGGTTGATCGTGACCGCCAGGACGACCGCGCCCAGCAGGTAGGACAGCATCGCATGGCGCAACACCGTGGCCCTGATGGACGTGAGCCCGATCTCGGTGTCTGACACCTGGTAGGTCATCCCGACGGTGAAGGCCATGTACGCGAAGTCCCGGAAGCGGGGCGGCTCCGGGTCGTGGAAGTTGATTCCGCCCGGTTCGTCGGAGTAATAGAGCCGCGCGTAGTGCACCGAGAACAGCGTGTGCACGGCAAACCAGGACGCCGCGACGGTCAGGATGCCGAGGATGGCGGCTTCGATGGCTCCGGCGCCGGAATGCGACCCCGCCGCGACCACATAGCCGACCCCGCCCAGGCTCGCGAGACTCGCGGACACGACGACCGCGTCGGCCACCCACCGGGTCGGGTCCTCCCGGGTCACATATTCGCGGGTTTCGTCAGCGTCCAATCCGCCCAGGAGGAGTCGCGTCCACACCACGTACAGCCCGGCGGTGACGACCCAGCCGACAAGGGCGAACCGCCAACCGGCCGTGTTGCCCACCACGATGGCGACCGCGACGCCGATCACCACGGCAACCACGATCCGAACCGCGACCGTTTCGAACGACAACGCACCGAGGGATTTCACAAACCTGATCTAACCCGATCTAACCCCGACCTAACCCGACCTCAGCAGCGCCCGCGGGCCGCGGACCGGTACGTGCACCGGCTGGGTGCACTACGCGTTCGGAGTCCCTGGACCGATCTTGTTCGCCGCGAATGTCGCGGCCTGGGTTGTCATCCCGGACTGGATATACGAAACGTGCGCCATGATGTCGCCGCCCGCGGAGCAGATGGGATCACCGGGAGCGCACAAGCTGAGCGTCTTGCCCGCGTACAGCGGGCTGATTGTCGGCAGCGGCTGGCCGCCCCACAGCGCGGTCGAGAATCCGCTGGATGGCTCGCCGAAAAGGGCGACGGCGGCGACGTGGTCGGCCACCGGGGCCGGCATCGACGTGGTGGCCAGATCGATCACCGTCGACCCCTGCGAATATCCGCCCAGCACGATCTTGCTGTTCGGGCATTCGGCGACGGTCTGCTGGATGTGGGCGCTGGCATCGTCGGCACCGGCCGGCGCGCTCCCGTGGTAATCGTCGGTCGCCGGGTAGTTGACCGCGTAGGCGCTGAGGGACCGCCCACCCACCTGTGAGGTCAGCGAGTCGACGAACGCCTGGCCGACATCGGCGAGTCCGGGGGCCTGATGGGTGCCGCGCGCGTAGACCACCGCGACATCGGTGCAGGGATCCGCCGAGGCGACCGGAGTGTGGACGGGCGCGCTCCACAGCGCCCACGCCGCCATACCCGAAACCCCGACGATGCGAGCAATGCTAAGTGCACTCATGTGCCAAATCCTGACACACGGCCGACGACGGCCGCGCCGGCGGCCGGGCAAGACCCCTATTGGCCGTCGCCGCGGGCGATCCGATCGGCACGCCAACACCGCGCCCGCATGGGGACCTCGATGGTGTCGGCCGATGGGAAACGCTCCTTGAGGAGGGCGCGCGCTTGGGCCAGCCTGCGGTCACGGTCCTGCGGTGACGCGACGATGACCCTGCTGTAGGTGCCCAGCATCGCGATGACGTCCTCGACGCTCATCGTCCGCACGAATCGGAACGTCTCGCGTGCAATGTCGCCGAAGATTTGCGGCTCGGGGAGAACGACGTCCAGGTGCCGCCGGAATCGTTCGGCCTCGGACGCCTCCTCGCCGGGCAGCCGGTCCAGCCCAACCACCCAGTCCACCTCGCGGTCGCGGCTCGTCCAGATCAGGCCAAACCTGCCGCCGTCGCGCAACACCCGGCCGATCTCGGGAACGGCCCGTTCGGGATCCATCCAGTGCCACGCCGACGAGACGAACAGCGCGTCGGCGGACGCGTCCGGCAGCGGAATCGACTCGCCGTGGCCCTCGACCACCCGGACCCCTGACGATCGCGCCGACAGCACCGCGCGCATCCGCGCATCGGGCTCGACGGCGATGACGTGCGCCGCTTTCCCGGCCAGCGCGCGGGTGAACAGCCCGGTGCCCGCACCCACGTCGACGGCCACGTCGCATCCCGACGGCACCAGCCAGTCCACCGCCTGCTGCGGGGCGTGCGGGCGCAGCCCGTCATAGTTCTCGGCGATCGACCCGAAGGACATCGCGCGCTCTTGCCGATCGGTCATAGCCGCCAAGGTAGTCCAGCGGCTCGCGCGAGTCGGTTCGATGAATTCCCGGTTTCTTGCAGCGCGCCTTCCGAAAGTTTGCCGTACGGTGCCTCTGATGCGCCCCACGGGGACGACGGTGACCGATGCCTGAGGCGAGCTCATGTTCGCCGGTGTGCGGGCGTTGACAGGGAAGGCGTTTGGCGAAACCGCGAAATTCTCAGCCGCGGTTTCCTAGAGTTTGGCTACCGGCCCAGCGACGTGCCCCGATCGTCGCTGTGACGTGAGGTGCCGTCACGGCTGAGGCGTGGGGGAACTTGGCGTTGAGGGAAGGACACTCGAGGGATGAGTTTTTTGGTGTCGCCACCAGAGGTCATTTCATCGTTGCTGTATGCGGGTGCGGGCTCGGGTCCGATGCTGGCTGCCTCTGCGGCGTGGGAGGGGCTGGCCGCTGAATTGAGTTCGGCGGCGCAGTCGTTCTCATCGGTGACCTCGGGCCTGACCGAGGAGGCCTGGCAGGGAGCCGCGTCAACCGCGATGCTGTCCACCGCCGCGCAGTACTCGGGGGTGCTGAGCGTGGCAGCAGCTCAAGCACAAACGGCCGCCGCGCAAGCCCAGGCGGTAGCCAGTGAGTTCGAATCCGCGCTGGCCGCCACGGTGCATCCGGCGCTGGTGTCGGTCAACCGAAACCAGCTCGTGCAGCTGGTCGTTTCGAACCTGTTCGGGCAGAACGCGCCCGCGATCGCCGCCGCGGAGTCCGAGTACGAGCAGATGTGGGCCCAAGATGTGTCCGCGATGGTCGGCTACCACGGCGGCGTCTCCGCCGCGGCGGCACAACTACCCACCTGGGCGGCGGCGATCAAAGGCCTACCGGGCCAGGCAGTCGCGGCGGCCGCCGGCAGCCCGGTGGGCTCGGTGCTGAACGCCGCGGCCGCCAGCCCGATCGGCGCGGCGCAGAGCACACTGAATGAGGCAGCGTCTGCCGGAGCCCTCGCGGACCCGCTCGGGACCCTCGAGCTCTATGCCATCAAGGCGATCAACGCACCCACCGAGATTTTGATCGGGCGTCCACTGATCGGCGGGACGTCGTACGCCCTCGGCGGCTCGGCGAACGGCACCCAGGCAACCGTGCCGCTGACAGTGGTCGGCGGCACCGAGCCGATCGTGAACGGCTCCGTTGGCACCGGAACCCCCCAGCCCCTGCTGGTGGACACCGGATCCACCGGCCTGGTCATCCCCTTCCAAAACGCCGGGGGACTATTGGGAGTACTCCAACTCGGCATCCCCCGCGGGATTGGTATCGGCGGCTACAGCGGGGGATTGGACTATCTGTACCTCACGTATAACGCGCCGGTGAATTTCGGCGGCGGAGTCGCCACCTCGCCGACCCCCGTTGACATCGAATTCTTCGCGTGGCCGGTGTCCATCCACTCCGCGATCGCCAACGGATTCACGTTCCAGTCCTTCTTCTCCTCCGACGGCGCGACCGGCGTGCTGGGTGTCGGACCGAACGCGGGAGGTCCGGGGCCCAGCATCGCGACCCAGGCATTGCCGGCACCGTACAACCAGGGTGTGCTCATCAATCAACCCGCTGGTCAGCTGGTGTTCGAAAGCCAATCGAGTGTCGGCCTACCGCCCATAGCCACGCTGACGGGATCGCCGATCACCACCTTGGACGTTAGTCTCGATGGCGGTGCTACCAAAATACCCGTTTCCTCGATCGTCGACTCCGGTGGAGTGGACGGAACCCTCCCGACGAACCTGAACGCGCCCGTGGGAACAAACATTTCGGTCTACGCCCCCACCGGTCAGCTGCTGTACCAGTACGGCTTGGGCACCACCTACTCCCCGCTGCTTATCTCGAGTGGGTTGATGAACACCGGGAACCTGCCCTTCGAACAACACGCGGCGTACATCGACTACGGCGCGAACACGACCACCTTCTACTGATCTGAAGTGCTTCCCCGACCGGTCATTCCCCGCAGCTGACTGAATGCGGTTGTCGGGCGCACCACCCGGAGTTGAGCTGGGCAGCCACAGGTATCGGGTCGGTGAATTCTTCCGCCGCGCTGGTGCCGGGTTCTCTCGCGCTTGACCGCCAGGTACCTTGCCAAGCATGCAGTGGTTCACGCATCACGCGGTCGCGATCTTCTCGGCGTTGCTGGCCGCGTTCTGGGCCGCGGTGGGCATCGTCACCCGGCAACGGGTCGCCCAAGACATGCCGGCCGACCAGGCCATGTCGGAAAAGCTGCTGCCCAGCTTGCTTCGCGAACCGCTGTGGTGGGCAGGGACGTTGGCCGCTGTCGCCGGTTACGTGTTTCAAGCTGTGGCGTTGGCGCACGGCTCGTTGCTGTTGGTCCAGCCGCTGCTGGTGTCGTCGCTGCTGTTCGCGTTGCCGCTGAGCGCGCGGGTGTGCCACCAACACATCAGCCGGGCCGACTGGGGCTGGGCGCTGGTGTTGACGGCCGCACTGTCCGTCTTCGTGATCGTCGGCCGGCCGCACGAGGGACATAACCGGCCCCCGGTCCAGGCGTGGACTCTGGCGTTGGTGGTCATCGTGCCGCTGGTGACCGTCTGCGTCGTCGCCGCCCGCCGCGCCTCTGGCCGCGTGCGTGCCATGCTGCTCGCGGTCGCGGTCGCGGTGCTGCTGGGGATGATCGCCGTCCTGACCAAGATCTGCACACACCGCTTCGCGGTGGGCGGATGGCATGGGCTGCTGACCGTCCCCGCCCCTTACGTATTGGTGGCGCTGGCGGCCATCCTGACCGTGGTGCAGCAGTCGGCGTTTCATGCGGGCTCGTTGCAGGCGTCGGTACCGATCATGTTGGTCGGGGAGCCGATGGTCGCGGTGCTACTCGGGGTTGTCGTGCTCGGTGAATATCTGACGGTGCGGGGCCCCGCGGCGCTGGGCCTGGCGGCGGCGGTCATGGCGATGATCGTCGCGACCGTCGCGCTGGCTCGCGATGAGGCGCCCAAATCAGCGGGCACTGCGCCGCCACGGCAACAGCCTGCGCCAACCACGGCCGTCTCTGGACTCGAGCGCTAGAAAGCGTCCGTGGTCCGCGCCCAACCTGGGCTGTAGACATCTCACCCAACATGGCGGAATTCCGATCTTCGTGACGTAGAAATGGCGGACCCGCCGCAAAGATCGAAATCACTCAACTCGACCATGCTTTCAGTGTGCCGCTGGGACGTTCAAGCCGCAGACCGAATCAGAG
>DASSGQ010000013.1:0-27966 GCA_035693385.1 Mycobacterium sp. | reverse complement strand
CAAGGACGACGCTCAACAACACGCGCAGTTGGCGATGTACCAGCTGGCAATTGCCGACGGCTTGATCAACGCCGGCCCCGGCGACGGTGCGGAGCCCGGCGGCGCGCGGCTGGTCTATCTGGGCAAAACCGGGGCCGCGGGTGCCACGGTGCGCGAACAGGATCCGCTGACCACGGCCGCGAGAGACGAATGGCGCAACCTCGTGCGGTTGGCAGCCGGCACGACCGCGGGGCCCCAATTCATCGCCCGCCGCAACGACGGTTGCACGCACTGCCCGATACGACCGTGCTGCCCGGCCCACACCGGATCCGGCGGGACGGTGGCGCCGTGAATCCGCGCTACAGTCCGGCCGAATTGGCTGGCGCGCTGGGGCTTTTTCCGCCCACGGCCGAGCAGGCGGCTGTCATCGCCGCGCCGCCGGGCCCGCTGGTCGTCATCGCGGGGGCCGGCGCCGGCAAGACGGAGACGATGGCCGCGCGGGTGGTGTGGCTCGTGGCCAACGGCTACGCCGAACCCGGCCAGGTGCTGGGATTGACGTTCACCCGCAAGGCGGCCGGCCAGCTGCTGCGCCGGGTCCGGTCCCGACTGGCCCGGTTGGCCGGCATCGATCTGGACCTGACCACCCCCGCCACCGCGGCCGCCCTCGAACCGGTGGGCACGCCCTTAGTCAGCACCTACCACGCCTTCGCCGGCTCGCTGCTGCGCGACTACGGACTCTTGCTGCCCGTCGAGCCCGACACCCGGCTGCTCAGCGAGACCGAGCTGTGGCAGCTGGCGTTCGACGTGGTCAACGGGTACGGCGGGGAGCTGCGCACCGACAAGACCCCGGCCGCGATCACCTCGATGGTGCTGCGGCTATGGGGTCAGCTGGCCGAGCACCTGGTGGACACCCGCCAGCTCCGCGATACCCACGTCGAGTTGGAACGGCTGATCCACACCCTGCCGGCGGGCCCCTTCCAGCGCGACCGCGGACCCAGCCAGTGGTTGCTTCGGCTGCTGGCCACCCAGACCGAGCGCACCGAGCTGGTGCCGCTGCTCGACGCGCTGCGGGAACGCATGCGCGCCGCGAAGGTGATGGACTTCGGTGCGCAGATGGCATCCGCCGCACGGCTGGCGGTGACCTTCCCCCAGGTCGGCCAGGAGCTGCGAAACCGCTACCGGGTGGTGTTGCTCGACGAGTATCAGGACACCGGGCACGCCCAGCGCATCGCACTGTCGGCGCTGTTCGGCGGTGGAGTCGACGACGGATTGGCGTTGACGGCCGTCGGCGACCCGATTCAGTCGATCTACGGGTGGCGCGGCGCCTCGGCGACGAATCTGCCCCGGTTCAGCACCGACTTCCCCCACTCCGACGGCACCCCGGCGCCGGTTCTGGAGCTGCGAACCAGCTGGCGCAACCCGCCGCGCGCCCTGCACGTGGCCAACGCGATATCGGCCGAGGCGCGGCGACGATCGGTCGCAGTCCACGCGTTGCGCCCGCGACCGGACGCTCCTCCCGGCACCGTCCGCTGCGCGTTGCTTGCCGATGTCCGGGCGGAACGCGAGTGGATCGCCGACCACTTGTATGGGCAGTACCAGCGTGCTCAGGCCGACGGCGTCAGCCCACCGACGGCCGCGGTGCTGGTGCGCCGCAACGCCGACGCCGCCCCCATCGCCGACGCCCTTCGCGCGCGCGGCATCCCCGTCGAGGTGGTCGGACTGGCCGGGCTGCTGTCCATCCCCGAGGTGGCCGACGTCGTGGCCATGCTGCGGTTGGTCGCCGACCCGACGGCGGGCGCGGCGGCGATGCGAGTGCTGACCGGTCCGCGTTGGCGCCTCGGCGGCAGGGACATCGTCGCGCTCTGGCGCCGAGCGCTCGCCCTTGGCGAGGGCTCGGGTCACGCGTCGTCACCTGAGGCGCTGGCGATGGCGGCCGGTCCCTCCAACATCGGAGCAGACGCCGCGTGTCTGGCCGACGCGATCAGCGATCCCGGCCCGGCCGGCTCCTATTCGGCCGTGGGGTATCGGCGCATCGGCTCCCTGGCCGGCGAACTGAGCGCCCTGCGCGGTCACCTGGGGCATTCGCTGCCCGACTTGGTCGCCGAGGTGCGACGCGTGCTGGGCGTCGACTGCGAAGTCCGGGCCGCGGCGACGGTCCCTGCACCCGGCGCAGCGGGATTGGGGGCCTGGTCCGGCGCGGAACACCTCGACGCGTTCGCCGACGTCGTCGCCGGCTACGGGGAACGAACAAGCGCGACGGACACTTCGGTGGCCGGCCTGCTGGCCTACCTGGACGTCGCCGAGGCGGTAGAGAACGGCTTGTCGCCCGCGCCGTCGACGGTCGCGCGCGACCGCGTCCCGGTGCTCACCGTGCACTCCGCGAAGGGTCTGGAGTGGCAAGTGGTCGCGGTGGCGCACCTGTCGGGAGGCATCTTTCCGTCGACCGCGTCGCGGAGCAGTTGGCTCACCGACGCCGCCGAGCTGCCGCCGCTACTGCGCGGTGACCGCGCCTCGGCGGGCTCGCTGGGCATCCCAGTGCTGGACACCGCGGATGTCACCAATCGAAAGCAGCTGTCGGACAAGATCGCCGAACATCGCCGGCAGCTCGAGCAGCGCCGCGTCGACGAGGAACGCCGCTTGCTGTATGTGGCCATCACCCGGGCCGAGGACACTCTGCTGGTGTCCGGCCATCATTGGGGTGCGACAGGGGTCAAGCCGCGGGGCCCGTCTGATTTCCTGGCCGAACTCAAGGACATCGTCGACCGTGCGGCCGCCGCCGGCGCTCCGTGTGGGATGGTCGACGAGTGGGCGCCCGCGCCCTCCGACGGTGAACGAAATCCACTGCACGACAATGTCATTGAAGCGGTCTGGCCCGCCGACCCGTTGGCGGCGCGTCGCGGCGATGTCGAACGTGGGGCGGCCCTGGTGGCCAGGGCGATGTCGGCCGACACGGCTGCGCCCGGCGCTGACGTCGACGGCTGGACCGCCGACGTCGATGCCTTGCTGGCCGAGCGCGCCCGGTCGCCACGACCGGCCGCCCGTACCCTGCCCAGCCAGTTGTCGGTCAGCGCGCTGGTCGACCTGGCGCGTGACCCCGCCGGCGCGGCGCAGCGGCTGATGCGCCGGCTGCCGACGCGTCCGGATCCGCATGCCATGCTGGGCAACGCGTTTCACGCGTGGGTCCAGCAGTTCTACGGCGCCGAGTGGCTGTTCGATATCGCGGACCTGCCGGGCGCGGCGGACTCTGACGTCGGCGACACCCGGGAACTGGCCGCACTGCAGGCCGCATTTATCGAATCGCGTTGGGCGGCGCGCACTCCCGTCGCCGTCGAGGTGCCGTTCGAGATGCCGATCGGCGACACCGTGGTGCGTGGCCGCATCGATGCGGTGTTCGCCGAGCCCGACGGCGGCGCCACCGTCGTCGACTGGAAAACCGGAGAGCCGCCGCACGGGGCGGAGGCCATGCGGCGTGCGGCCGTTCAGCTCGCCGTGTACCGCTTGGCGTGGGCCGCTTTGTCGGGGGTCCCGGAATCGTCGGTGCGCGCGGCCTTCTATTACGTGCGCACCGGCGCCACGGTCGCTCCCGACGTACTACCCGATGCCGCTGAGCTGGCCGAGCTTCAGGCGGACCCCGCCGAGGTGTGACGTGCGCTGCCCAAGTATGGGGCGAACCGCCATCGTGGTTACATTTGAACCGTGCGTGTCTCGTGCGCTGGGCTCAAGCCGATGACGGACCGCCATGGGCAACGGTAAGTCACGCAAACTGAGCGGTCTCGACGAGACGCTGACGGCCCAGCCCGATCACCTGCTCGTCGGTGTCCTGCGCATCCCCGACGACCACGGCAGCCCGGTCCGCGTCATCACGCGCCGGGTCGCTATCGCGTTGGTGGTGTTGTTCGGCGCTGCCGTCATCGTCTATCTGGACCGCACCGGCTATCGGGATGTGCGCGGCGGACCGCCGACATTTTTGGACTGCGTCTACTTTGCGGCGGTGTCGCTGTCGACGACCGGTTACGGCGACATCACCCCGTACACCGAAACCGCGCGTCTCGTCCACACCGTGATCTTTACGCCGTTGCGGATCGCGTTCTTGGCCGTGCTGGTCGGCACCACACTCGAGGTGCTCTCCGAGCGGTCCCGGCAGGCGTGGAAGATCCAGCGTTGGAGGAGCAAAGTGCGCAACCACACCATCGTGATCGGCTACGGCACCAAGGGTAAAACGGCGATCGCCGCCATCCTCGGTGACGAGGCCGCCCAGGGTGAGGTCGTCGTCGTCGACACCGATCGGAACGTCCTCGAACACGCCACCACCGCCGGCCTGGTCACCGTGCACGGCGACGCCACCCGATCCGATGTGCTGCGACTGGCCGGTGCGCAGCACGCGGCTTCGATCGTCGTCGCCACCAGCCGCGACGACACCGCCGTGCTGGTCACGCTGACGGCGCGCGAGATCGCGCCCAAGGCCAAGATCGTCGCGTCAATCCGGGAGGCCGAGAACCAGCACTTGTTGCAGCAGTCGGGCGCGAACTCGGTCGTGGTCTCGTCGGAAACGGCCGGCCGGCTGCTGGGCCTCGCCACCACCACGCCAAGCGTGGTGCAGATGATCGAGGACCTGCTGACCCCGGACGCGGGATTGGCAATCGCCGAACGCGAGGTCGAACAGACCGAAATCGGCGGATCGCCAAGGCATCTGCGTGACATCGTGCTCGGTGTGGTGCGCGACGGCCACCTGCTGCGGATCGGTGCGCCCGAGGTGGACGCCATCGAGGCCAGCGACCGGCTGCTCTACATCCGACACGCGGGACATTAGGTCGTGGACTTCGAGCTGCGCGATATTCCCGTGCTGTCGCGCGTCGGCGCCGACCGAGCCGATCAATTGCGTACGGATGTCGATGCGGCCGCCGCGGGATGGGCGGAGGCGGCGCTGCTGCGGGTGGATTCGCGCAACCAGGTGCTGGTGGCCGACGGCCGGGCGGTGCTCGGCGCCGCGGCCGAGCTGGCCCACAAGCCGCCGCCGGACGCGGTATTTCTGGGCCGCATCGAGGGTGGCCGCCACGTCTGGGCTGTCCGTGGTGCGCTGCAGGCACCGGAGGATCCCGACGTCCAAGCCGATGTGGTGAACCTGCGCAGCCTTGGCCCGATCTTCGACGACACCAGCAGCCAACTGGTGTCGTCGGCCATCGCGCTACTGAATTGGCATGACAACGCGCGATTCAGCGCGGTGGACGGCGCGCCGACCAGACCGGCCAGGGCGGGCTGGTCGCGGATCAACCCGATCACCGGTCACGAGGAGTTCCCGCGCATCGACCCGGCGGTGATCTGTCTGGTCCACGACGGCGGCGACCGTGCCGTTCTGGCGCGCCAGACGGTGTGGCCCGAGCGGATGTTCTCGCTGCTGGCCGGATTCGTCGAGGCCGGTGAGTCTTTCGAAGTCTGTGTGGCTCGGGAGATCCGCGAGGAGATCGGGCTGCACGTGCGCGACGTGCGCTACCTGGGCAGTCAGCCGTGGCCGTTCCCGCGCTCGCTGATGGTCGGCTTCCATGCCCAGGCTGACCCGGCTGAGGACTTCTCGTTCAACGACGGTGAGATCGCCGAGGCGAACTGGTTCACCCGCGCTGAGGTGCGCGCAGCGCTGGAGGCCGGCGACTGGAGCAGCTCGTCGGGGTCGAAACTGCTGCTCCCCGGGTCGATCTCGATCGCACGCGTGATCATCGAATCGTGGGCGGCACTCGACTAGCCGGCGACCTCGGCAAGCTTCGCCTTCACCTCGGCCGCGCTCGGGTTGGTCAGCGTCGACCCGTCGGCGAACTTCACCGTCGGGACCGTCCTGTTGCCGCCGTTCACCGAGCTGACGAACTCCGCCGCGGCGCTGTCATGATCGATGTCGATCTCGTCGTAGGGGATGGCATCCGACTTGAGCGCCGTCCTGAGCCGATGGCAGAACCCGCACCATGACGTCGTGTAGACGGTAATCGCAGCGTTGGTCATAGCCCGTTAACGTAGACCTGCGACAACGAATTGCGTGCACCGGGATGCGTCGAATCCGAACACCAGGCACGCCAATCGGCGTGGCGCCGTGCCCGGTTTGTCGGCCACTCCTGCCAGTATGGACGCCATGCCCTTGGTCGCTGACGCATTGACCGCTGGGCTGGACGACGAACAGCGCGAAGCTGTGCTGGCCCCGCGGGGACCGGTCTGCGTGCTCGCGGGCGCCGGAACGGGCAAGACCCGCACCATCACGCATCGGATCGCGCAGCTCATTGCGAGTGGTCACGTCGCCGCCGGGCAGGTGCTCGCGGTCACGTTCACCCAGCGCGCCGCGGGGGAGATGCGGTCCCGGCTGCGAAGACTCGCCGCGACCGCGCACACCGGTTCCGGGATTGGCACGGTGCAGGCCCTGACCTTCCACGCCGCCGCGCACCGTCAGCTGCGGTACTTCTGGCCGCGAGTGGTCGGCGACACGGGGTGGCAGCTGCTCGACAGCAAGTTCGCCGTCGTGGCCAGGGCGGCCAGCCGCGCCAGGCTGAACGTCAGCACCGATGACGTGCGCGACTTGGCCGGTGAAATCGAGTGGGCGAAGGCGTCGCTGATCGGCCCCGAGCAATACCCGACTGCCGTGGCCGCCGCCGGCCGGGACATCCCCATGGACGCCGCGCAGATCGCGACCGTCTACACCGCCTACGAGGCCCTCAAGGTCCGCGACGAATCGGTGACCCTGCTCGACTTCGATGACCTGCTGCTGCATACCGCGGCCGCCATCGAGAACGACGCGGCCGTCGCGGAGGAGTTCCGGGATCGCTACCGCTGCTTTGTCGTCGACGAATACCAGGACGTCACGCCGCTGCAGCAGCGTGTGCTTGCTGCCTGGCTGGGCGATCGGGACGACCTGACCGTCGTCGGTGACGCCAACCAGACCATCTACTCGTTCACCGGGGCCTCGCCTCGCTTCCTGCTCGACTTCTCTCGGCAGTTTCCGGATGCCACGGTGGTTCGGCTGGAACGCGACTACCGATCCACCCCGCAGGTGGTTTCCCTGGCCAACCAGGTGATCGCCGCGGCCCGTGGCCGGGTCGCCGGCAGCAAGCTTCAGTTGTCGGGCCAGCGCGCGCCGGGCCCGGCCCCGTCGTTTCACGAGCATCCCGACGAAACCGCCGAGGCGGCCGCGGTTGCGGCGTCGATCGGCCGGCTGATCGAATCCGGCACCGCGGCATCCGAGATCGCGGTGCTCTACCGGGTCAACGCGCAATCCGAGGTCTACGAGGAAGCGTTGACCGAGGCGGGCATCACCTACCAAATTCGCGGCGGCGAAGGATTTTTCAACCGTCAGGAAATCAAGCAGGCGCTGTTGGCGCTGCAGCGCGCCTCAGAACGAGCCTCCGAGCAACCCTCGACCGGGCCGTTGCCCGACGTGGTGCGCGCCGTCCTGGAGCCCCTGGGGCTGACGGCCGAGCAACCGGCCGGCACCCGCGCCCTGGACCGCTGGGAGGCGCTGAGTTCGCTGGCCGAACTGGTCGACGAAGAAGTGGCGCAGCGCCCCGAGCTCGATTTCGCGGGGCTGCTGGCCGAGCTCCGGACGCGTGCCGACGCACGGCACCCGCCGGTGGTACAGGGCGTCACGCTGGCTTCGCTGCACGCCGCCAAGGGACTGGAGTGGGATGCGGTGTTCTTGGTCGGGGTGGCCGACGGCACGTTGCCCATCTCGCACGCGTTGGCGCACGGCGCCGACAGCGAGGCCGTTGAGGAAGAGCGTCGACTGCTCTACGTCGGAATCACCAGGGCGCGAGTCCATTTGGCGCTCAGCTGGGCCTTGGCACGCAGCCCGGGCGGGCGCCAGAGCCGCAAACCGTCGCGGTTCCTCAACGGCATCGCGCCGCAGACCCGCCCCGACCCGGCGCCGAACCGGCCGCGCCGCAACCGGGGCACCGCAAGCCGCTGCCGGGTCTGCAACAACAACCTGACCACGCCGGCGGCCATCATGCTGCGGCGCTGCGAAACATGTGCCGCCGACATCGACGAGGAGCTGTTGCTGCGGCTCAAGGCGTGGCGGATGGACGTCGCCAAGGAACAGAAGGTGCCCGCGTACGTCGTCTTCACCGACAACACGCTGATCGCCATCGCCGAGTTGCTGCCCGACGACGAAACGGCCCTGATCGCGATCCCGGGTATCGGCGCGCGCAAGCTCGAACAGTACGGACCCGACGTGCTGGAGTTGGTCAGGCAAGCCCGTTGAGCGGCGAAAGCGCAGGTCAGAAAATCGGTTGTGGCCATCGGCCGCTACCATTTACCCTCGAAAGGCATTCTGCTGCCGGCTGAGGGCCGGTCGGCGGGCGGACAAGACGAGAGGAGGGTCGCCACCATGATCACCAACACGTTCGGTGCAGGCGTGGCTGCCGCGGTGCTGACCGCGGCGACCTTCCATGCCGCCCGCACCGCCGCGCCGGCGGCCGCGGTAAAGCATCGCGCCGCCGCGACTGACGCGTCCGTGGATCGGGGCCATACCTGAGCGCAAGGTAACCGCCCGGTTTTACCCAGATGGCCACGGACCCCAGTCACCAGGATCCGTGGCCATAGTTGTCAGGTCGACAGCCTCCCAACCTGGTCCGGATCACTGCGAAGGACAACCAACCGACCAGGAAGCAGGTGAGCAGGACATGTCGGCACCGCCAGTCCCCAAACCGACGCTGCCCGAGTTGCCGTGTCACGCCGATGACCCCGACCTGTGGTTCGCCGAGGCCCCAGCCGACCTCGAGCGCGCCAAGACGCTCTGCGCGGACTGCCCGATCCGCCGCCAGTGTTTGACGGCCGCGCTGGAACGCGCCGAACCCTGGGGTGTGTGGGGCGGCGAGATTCTCGAGCGAGGTTCGATCGTCAGCCGCAAACGTCCACGCGGACGTCCCCGCAAGGGTCAGCAAAGCCCCGTCGCCGCCTGACCCGCCGGGCCGGGCCGGCCCTAAACGACGGCGGTGTCGGGTTCGGCGAAACCGGGGATCAGTTCCTCCGACAGCGCCCTGATCGGCACGTGCGCGTCCAACTGGCACAGGATGGCGGCCACCGACGAGATCACCCGCATCGGAATCGCCAGCTTGACGGGTAGGTCCAGCTGCCGCGCCGTCCTGATCTGCGACACCGACCGGTCGATCTGGCTGACGGTCATTCGCTGCAGCCACTTGCGGGTGTAGTGGAAGACGTCGACCTCGATGGGCTCGACGTATTGGCGCAGCATCTCATCGATGTCGCGCACCGACACCTGTCGGCCTCTCTGAATGAAGCCGGCCTTCTCCATCGTCGGCAACAGCAGGTCGTAGTTCTTCTCCCGGGCCAAGCGCATGATCATGCCGAGCTCGATGGGATAGCCCCCGGGCAGTGGCGCGACGGCGCCGAAGTCGATGACGCCCATCCGGCCGTCGGGCAGCAGCATGAAATTGCCCGGGTGGGCGTCTCCGTGCATCATTCCCAGCCGACGTGGCGCGTCGAAGGTGAGCTCGAGGAGCCGGGTGCCGATCAGGTCGCGGTCCGCGCGGGTGCCGTCACGGATGATCTCCGCCATCGGCACGCCCTGGATCCACTCCTGGATCACCACCTTGGGCGCGCTGGCCACGACGCGGGGCACCGCGAAGTGCGGGTGGCCGTGATATGCCTTGGCGAACGCGCGCTGGTTCTCGGCCTCCAGCCGATAGTCGAGTTCCATCTCGGTGCGCTGGATGAGTTCATCGACCACGCCCTGGACGTCGGCGCCGGGAGAGAGCTGCCTGAGTACGCTGACCATCCGCTGCATGGTCTTGAGGTCGGCGCGCAGCGCCTCGTCGGCTCCCGGGTACTGGATCTTGACGGCCACCTCGCGGCCGTCCGACCACACCGCCTTGTGCACTTGCCCGATGCTGGCCGAGGCGACCGGGGTGTCGTCGAAGGAACCGAACCGGTCCCGCCACTTGGTGCCCAGCTGTGCGTCGAGCACCCGATGCACCTTGTGGGCGGGCAGCGGCGGGGCGTCTTTCTGCAGCTTGGTCAATGCTTCGCGGTAGGGCTCACCGTATTCCTCGGGAATGGCGGCTTCCATCACCGAAAGCGCCTGTCCCACCTTCATCGCTCCGCCTTTGAGTTCACCCAGGACGGTGAACAGCTGGTTGGCGGCCTTCTCCAGCAGCTCGGCTTGGACTTCGTCCCTGGACTTTCCGGTTAACCGTTTACCGAATCCGAGGGCGGCCCGACCGGCGAAGCCGACGGGAATGCTGGCCAGCTTCGCGTTACGCGCAGCACGGCCGCGTTTGATGTCTGCCACACATCCATCATCCATGAGGGTCAGGACGCCGCGTTGTATCTGCCGACAAACCATTGCAGGGGTGTTAAGCGTGTTGTATCACTCGGCGGACCTGGCCGGCGGGCCATAAGTTGTCCCTTGCATGTGGTAGCTGAGCGCCTCACCGACACGCGCATCCGAAGGGTGGTACCGAAAAAGCCATGGCAGCCAAGCAGACGCAGCACGATGCGGCCGACGCATTGTTCAGGGCGATCATCGAAACGCTGGACAAGAACCGGACCGCGGGGACCCTGACTGCGGGGGTCCTGGAGGAGCTCTCCAGGGCATATGCGTCGGTGGCGACGAACGTGCCCGACCAGGGACGGATGGGCTAGGCACCCGCCACGCGCGGTCAGCATGAACACAACGGGTGTTTGGTCCACTGACGTGCGACGATGGAGCCCGCGTTGAGGTCGAACTCCAGGGTGGCATTCAGCGCCGGCGGCGGCGCGGGGTCGGGCACACCCGCCTGCCCCCGCACCGCCGCGATCACCCGGTTCACTTGACTGAGGGCCAGGGCGGCGGTCGCCAACAGCGTGGCCCGGTCGGCCACCCCGACGGTGTCGCGCAGCTGGGCGGCGATGGCAGGCCATGCGGCGTCGCGGTCGCTGCGGTGCAGATCAGCACACCCCAAACAGCTGGTCACGCCGGGAATGACCAGCGGGCCCACCAGGCCGGTGCCGTCGCGTACCCGCACCGGCAGGTGCGCGACGCCCCGGCTGTGCAGATCGCGCACCATGCGCGGGTCGGCGACCAGATAGTCCGACAACACCACCAGATCGACCTCGGTGGGCGACACCGCGGCGTGCGGTTGGCTGCTGTGCGCGATGCGGGCCCCCGAGCAGCGCAGCGCCTCGACGAGCAGGTCCGACAGCGGCCCGCGGCCGTGGATGCGGATCGACGCCGCCCGGCCGCGCGACCGCCCACATTCGGTCGCGACGCCGGCGCCGACCAGTTGCGCGACGAGATTCGTCAGGCCGTCGGCGTCCTGCAATCGGTCGCCCGCCCGCCGCTGCAGTTCGGCTATCGGTGTCGGTGACCGCATGGACCGCAGCAGTGCGGCCAACTCGGCGGCGGGCAGGCCGCCCGGTGGGCGGACCAGCACGGCGCGGCGCGGATCCCAACCAACCTGGACAGCACCGTCGGGTCGCAGCAACACCGGCAGCGCCGGATCGAGCGCATAGCTGGAAGCCACGGCCGACGACACGGTTGAACTGTGCCACGCCGGCCGCGAACGCCGCGCTCAGTTATCCACAGGACCGCCGTCCGGGCCTGAGTCGCGGTCCTGGGTGTCGGCGCATTCCTCGAGTTTGGCGATCGCCTCGTCGATACCGCTGGTGTCTCCGCCGATGACGCGGTCGATGAAGCCGGCCGGCTCGTCGAGGTCGTCCGTGGACGGCAGCAGGTCCGGGTGTTGCCAGATGGCGTCGCGGGCGTCCGCCCCGGCTGCCTGGGTCAGCCGCTCCCACAGCGCGGCGGCTTCGCGCAGCTTGCGTGGCCGCAGCTCGAGGCCGACCAGCGTGGCAAACGTCTGCTCGGCCGGCCCGCCGCTGGCCCGGCGCCGCCGCAGCGTCTCGCTGAGCGCGGTGGTGCCCGGGATCCGATCGCCCAGGGCCGCGGTCACCACCACCTGCACCCAGCCTTCCACCAAGGCCAGCAGGGTCTCGAGCCGCTCCAGCGCCTGCTGCTGCGCCGGCGTGGCCTTCGGCTCGAACACTCCCTGACCCAGCAGGTTTTCGATAGCCGCCGGATCGGCCAGCGACGCGGGATTGAAGTCGCGTGCGAGCTCCTCGATTCCGCTCATGTCGATCTTCATGCCCATGGCGTAGGCCTCCACGGCGCCCAGCAGTTGACTGGCGAGCCAGGGCACGTGTCCGAACAGCCGATGGTGTGCGGCCTCACGGGCGGCGAGGAAGGTCAGGATCTCGCTGCGCGGCTGCTCGAGTCCGGCAGCGAACGCCTCGACGGCACCCGGCATGATCGCCGCCACACCTTTGGGGCCCAGCGGCAGACCGATATCCGTCGAGGTCAGGACCTCGCGGGACAGCCGACCCAGCGCCTGGCCCAGCTGCGATCCGAACGCCATGCCGCCCATCTGCGACATCATCGCCAGCAGCGGCCCGGCCATGCTCGTAGCCTCTTCGGGCAGGGAGGACGCCCACACCGTGGCAATCTGCTCGGCCATCGGATCGCACAGCCGTTTCCAGGTCTCCAGGGTGTTGTCCACCCAGTCGGTTGGGCTCCAGCCCACCGCCTTGGTGGTGCCCGCAGGCAGCGCCGTTGCCCCGTCCAGCCAGGTTTCGGCCAGGTGGACCGCATCGGCGATCGCTTGGTTCGTGGCGGCCGGGATAGGCGCGACGAACCCGATCGAATTGGACGCGACTTGGCGCGCCAAGTCGTAGTTGACGGGTCCGGTGGATTTGCCCCCGGCTGTCACGGTGCCCGCGTTGCTGAACATCTGACCCAGCTGGGTGAAGATCTGCCCCAAGTCACCCATGCCGAAATCGCCGCCGATGCCGAACGCGCCCAATGGGTCGGACGGGCCAGAGCCGGGATCGGGGTCTTTCTTGCCGTGCTTGTCGCGCTCGGGGTCGTTTCCCCCGGAGAAGCCGAAAGGCAGGTCAGCCATGACATCAACGGTACTCACCGAGGGAACAGAACGCGTAATCTCGCGTCATGCTCGTAGCTGAATGAGCCCGAACGAGTTCCGTCTAGTGTAAACGGCGTGAACAGGCGGATTCTGACCTTGATCGTCGCGCTGGTGCCGATTCTGGCTTTCGGCGTCCTGCTCGCGGTGGTGACGGTGCCGTTTGTGTCGCTGGGCCCCGGCCCGACCTTCGACACGCTCGGTGAGGTCGACGGCAAGCAGGTCGTCGCGATCGAAGGCACCCAGACCCACCCGACAACAGGGCACCTCAACATGACGACGGTGTCCCAACGCGACGATCTGACCCTGGGCCAAGCACTGACGCTGTGGCTGTCAGGACAGGAACAGCTGGTGCCCCGCGACCTCGTGTATCCGCCGGGGAAGTCGCGGGAGGACGTCGACAAGGCCAACAACGCCGACTTCAAGAACTCCGAGGACAGTGCCGAGTACGCCGCGCTGGGATATTTGAAGTACGCGCCCGCGGTGACCGTCGCGACGGTCAGCGATCCCGGCCCGTCAGCGGGCAAGCTGAAGGAAGGCGATGCTCTCGACGCGGTAGACGGCACCCCGGTGAGCACTGTGGAGCAGTTCACGGGATTGCTGAAGAACACCAAACCCGGCCAGGTGGTGACCATCGACTATCGCCGTAAGAACGAACCGGCCGGCGTGGCCCAGATCACCCTGGGGACGAACAAAGATCGCGACTACGGCTTCATGGGAGTCGCGGTGCTGGACGCGCCCTGGGCGCCGTTCGTCGTCGATTTCAACCTCGCCAACGTGGGCGGACCGTCTGCCGGCCTGATGTTCAGCCTGGCGGTCGTCGACAAGCTCACCACGGGTGACTTGGCCGGGTCGACGTTCATCGCGGGCACCGGCACCATCACCATCGACGGCAAGGTGGGCCAAATCGGCGGTATCACCCACAAGATGGTCGCCGCCCACGACGCCGGGGCCACAGTGTTTCTGGTGCCCGCCAAGAACTGCTACGAGGCGTCCTCGGACAACCCGTCCGGGTTGCGCTTGGTGAAGGTCGAGACCCTCAGCGAAGCGGTGGACGCGTTGCACGCGATCACGTCGGGGGGTCAGCCGCCCAGTTGCTAGCCTGCCCCAGCCGCGGAGCGGCGAGGGGGACGGGCTGAGGAGAAGGTGGGCGATCAGGCACGGCCCGCCGACGATGCAGCCCGCGCAGTGGGCTGAGGAGAAGGTGGGCGATCAGGCACAGACGGCAGCGAACTGGCCCGCGATCCCGCGCGCCGCAAGTGCGTACAGTTGTGACGTCCAGAAAAATTCTGTGGCCACCACAAACCGGCCGGGAGTCATCCGGCCGAACGGCGCCCGGCCACACCGGCGCCGGACAGATCGATCAGGAGCGTAGCCAGTGGGGATGCGGCCCACCGCAAGGATGCCGAAGCTGACTCGGCGTAGCCGGACTCTGATCCTGATCGCACTGGGTGTGATCGTCTTGCTGCTCGCCGGCCCGCGGCTGATCGACGCGTACGTCGACTGGCTGTGGTTCGGTGAGCTTGGCTACCGCTCGGTGTTCACCACCGTGCTGGTTACCCGCCTCGTGGTCTTCCTGGTCGCCGGCGTCCTGGTCGGCGGTGTCGTTTTCGCCGCGCTTGCGTTGGCCTACCGCACCCGCCCCGTCTTCGTCCCGAGCAGCACCAACGATCCCGTGGCGCGTTACCGTGCCGTCGTGATGTCACGGCTGCGGCTGTTCGGCATCGGGATTCCCGTGGCGATCGGGCTGCTGGCAGGCATCGTCGGGCAGAGCTATTGGGTGCGGATCCAGCTGTTTTTGCATGGCGGAGAATTCGGAGTCAAGGATCCCCAGTTCGGCAAGGACCTCGGCTTCTACGCGTTTGACCTGCCGTTGTACCGGCTCGTGCTCACCTACATGTTCGTCGCGGCCTTCCTGGCCCTCGTGGCGAACCTGTTGGCGCAGTATGTCTTCGGCGGCATTCGGCTGTCCGGCCGCACCGGTGCGCTGAGCCGCTCGGCGCGGATCCAACTGGTCAGCCTGGTCGGAATATTGGTGTTGCTCAAAGCCCTCGCCTATTGGCTGGACCGCTACGAGCTGCTTTCGCACACCCGCGGCGGCAAGCCGTTCACCGGAGCCGGGTACACCGACATCAACGCCGTGCTGCCGGCGAAGCTGATCCTGATGGCGATCGCCCTGATCTGCGCAGCCGCGGTGTTCTCCGCGATCACCTTGCGGGACTTGCGGATTCCGGCCATCGGCCTGGTGCTGCTGCTGCTGTCGTCGTTGATCGTGGGCGCCGGGTGGCCGCTGATCGTCGAGCAGATCAGCGTGAGACCCAACGCGGCGCAAAAGGAAAGCGAATACATCAGCCGAAGCATCACCGCGACGCGACAAGCGTATGGCCTGACGTCCGACGTGGTCACCTATCGCAATTACACCGGCGACGGGCAGGCCACCGCCCAGCAGGTCGCCTCCGACCGCGCGACCACCTCCAACATCCGGCTGCTCGACCCCACCATCATCAGCCCGACGTTCACCCAGTTCGAGCAGGGCAAGAACTTCTACTACTTTCCCGACCAGCTATCCATCGACCGCTACCTCGACCGCAACGGTGCATTGCGTGACTACGTCGTCGCGGCCCGCGAACTCAACCCCGACCGGCTGATCGACAACCAACGCGACTGGATCAACCGGCACACCGTCTACACCCACGGCAACGGATTCATCGCATCGCCGGCCAACACCGTGCGGGGCATCGCCAACGACCCCACCCAGAACGGTGGCTACCCGGAGTTTCTCGTCAACGTCGTCGGCGCCAACGGCAGCGTGGTATCCGACGGGCCGGCGCCCTTAGACCAGCCGCGCATCTATTTCGGGCCCGTCATGTCCAACACGTCTGCCGACTACGCGATCGTCGGACGCAACGGCAACGACCGCGAATACGACTACGAGACCAACACCGAAACCAAGAACTACACCTACACCGGGCAGGGGGGAGTTCCGGTCGGCAGCTGGATATCCCGCAGCGTCTTCGCCGCCAAGTTCGCCGAACGAAACTTCTTGTTCTCCAACGTGATCGGCTCCAACAGCAAGATCCTGTTCAACCGTGATCCGGCGCAGCGAGTGGAGGCGGTAGCGCCGTGGCTAACGACTGACAGCGCCGTGTACCCCGCGATCGTCAACAAGCGACTGGTGTGGATCATCGACGGCTACACCACGCTGGACAACTACCCGTACTCCGAACTCACCTCGCTGGAATCGGCCACCGCCGACTCCACCGAGGTGGCGTTCAACCGGCTGGCGCCCGACAAGCAGGTCTCCTACATCCGAAATTCGGTGAAGGCCACGGTGGACGCCTACGACGGCACCGTCACGCTGTACCAGCAGGACGAACAGGATCCGGTGCTGAAAGCCTGGATGCAGGTCTTCCCCGGCACCGTCAAACCCAAGAGCGACATCACACCCGAGCTCGCCGAACATCTGCGTTATCCCGAAGACCTGTTCAAGGTGCAGCGGATGCTGCTGGCCAAATACCACGTCAACGACCCCGTGACGTTCTTCTCCACCTCTGATTTCTGGGATGTACCGCTGGATCCGAACCCGACCGCCAGCAGCTATCAGCCGCCGTACTACATCGTCGCGAAAAACATTGCCAAGCAAGACAACTCGGCCTCCTACCAGTTAATCAGCGCGATGAACAGGTTCAAGCGCGACTATCTGGCCGCCTACATCAGCGCCAGCTCCGACCCCGCGACGTACGGCAAGATCACCGTGCTGACCATCCCCGGTCAGGTCAACGGTCCCAAGCTCGCCAATAACGCGATCACCACCGATCCCGCGGTGTCCCAGGACCTCGGTGTCATCGGGCGCGACAATCAGAACCGGATCCGGTGGGGCAACTTGCTCACCCTGCCCGTCGGTCAGGGCGGACTGCTCTACGTCGAACCCGTGTATGCCTCCCCGGGAGCCAGCGACGCGGCGTCGTCCTACCCGCGGCTGATCCGGGTGGCCATGATGTACAACGACAAGATCGGGTACGGCCCCACGGTGGGTGATGCCCTGACCGGGCTGTTCGGGCCCGGCGCGGGCGCGGCGGCCACCGGGATACAACCCACCGAGGCCGCCCCGCCAGCGAACGCGCCCCCGGGCGCACCGGCCCCCGCCGCCGCGCCGGGATCGCCGCCGGAGCCCGTGGCGGCGCCACCGGCTCCCGACGGCGCGGTCACGTTGTCGCCCGCGAAAGCCGCTGCGCTGCAAGAGATCCAGGCGGCCATCGGTGCCGCCCGCGACGCCCAGAAAAAGGGCGACTTCGCCGCGTACGGTTCAGCGCTACAGCGACTCGACGACGCCATCACGAAGTACAACAACACCAAGTAAGCGCGGCGTTATCAGTTGCGGGAAGCGGTGCGGAACCGGTCCCGGTAGGCCTTCGGACTGATGCCGATGTGGTTGACGAAAACCCGTCGCAGTGTTTCGGCGCTGCCGAAGCCCGCCAGACCCGCGGTTTCGTTGACGCCGCGGCCCGCGTCGAGTGCCGCGCGCGCGAAATCGATGCGGACCATTTCGACGTAGCGCGCCGGAGTGGTGCCCAGCTCGGTCTGAAATAGCCGGGTCAGCTGACGCGTACTCAGCGATGCCCGATCCGCGAGCTTTCTCACGCTGTGGTCGGCGCCGGGATCGGCGGTGATCGCGTCGGTGACCGTGCGAAGCGCCGAACCCGGCGGAGGGGCCGCCTCGACCAGCACCGAGAATTGCGATTGTCCGCCGGCGCGTTTGAGGTACACCACCAGCGACCGTGCCACATCACGGACCAACGCCGGGCCGTAATCCGATTCGACCAGCGCTAACGCGAGGTCGATGCCCGAGGTCACCCCCGCCGAGGTGAACACGTCGCCGTCGCGGACATAGATCGCGTCCGGTTCGACGCCTACATCGGGGAACGCGCGGGCCAGCAGGCTGGTGTGTTTCCAATGTGTGGTGGCGCGCCGCCCGGCGAGCAGCCCGGCCTGCGCCAAGATGAACGAGCCGGTGCACACCGACGCCAGCCGTCGGGTTCGGCCCGGCACGGTTTTCAGCGCCTCGACCAGAGCCGGATCGATCGGCCGCCCGATCAGATCGTCGCCGCCGGTGACCACCACGGTGTCGGCCGAATCGATCGACGAAATGGCACACGTGACGGCGAACCGTGTGCCGATCGAGGTCGTCACGTCGCGCCCGTCAACCGAAGCGATCTGGATCGCATAGTTTGCGCCGTACCGGTTGGCTTCGGCGAAGACCTCGGCGGGCCCGGCTGCATCCAGCAGTTTCGCGCCGTCGAAGACGACGATCACCACCACCCGCTCAGTCTTTTCCGCTGTGGCCACGTGCTCATCGTGTCGCCCGGCCGCGTTGGGGACAAGGCGGCCATGTCGCATTTTGTGGGAAGGACGGCAGATTAGCCATGGGCTGATCGCCCCGCTCACCCGCAGACTGGCATCAGCTCACCAAAGGAGATTGAAAATGACCGCCCAGTCGATCGACACCATTGCCGGCATCGCGATCCCTGACACCGCTCTGGTCCGCGAGGCCACCGACCTGATCCGTGACGCCGAAAACGACTTGCTCTTCGACCATTCCCGGCGGGTGTTCCTCTTCGGGGCCCTGCAGGGTCGCCGCCTCGGGCTCGAACCAAACCTCGAGCTGCTCTACGTCGGGGCGATGTTCCACGACCTGGGGTTGACCGAGCGCTACCGAACCTCGCCCCGGCGCTTCGAGGTCGACAGCGCCAACGCCGCGCGCGACTTTCTGCTGCAGCACGGCGTGGACAAGGCCGACGCCGAGAAGGTGTGGCTGGGTATCGCGCTACACACCACGCCGGGCGTGCCCGAATTCCTGGCGCCGGAAATCGCTTTGGTCACAGCGGGCGTCGAAACCGACGTGCTGGGCATTGGACGCGAAGACCTTTCTCCGGATGCTCTGGCCGCGGTCACCGCTGCCCACCCGCGCCCGAATTTCAAGCAGCGCATCCTGGGAGCCTTCACCGACGGGATGAAGCACCGCCCGCGCAGCACCTTTGGCACAGTGAACGCCGACGTACTGCAGCACTACGACCCCACGTTCGTGCGCGACGACTTCGTCGAGATCATCCTCAACAACACCTGGCCCGAATAGGACAACCAGCCCCAACCACCGCCATCCCATGACATAAGGAGCCCATCATGACCGTTTCGCTGTCCGCCAACCGCCGTGACGCCGCAGACATCGTGTCGTTTCACGCGCCGGCAAACCTGTTCGAGAATCTGCAAAAGGTGCTCGTCGACTTGATCGAGTTACATCTGCAAGGCAAGCAAGTGCACTGGAACATCGTGGGGACCAACTTCCGTGACCTGCATCTGCAGCTCGACAGCATCGTCGACATCGCACGCGAGGCCAGCGACACCATCGCCGAGCGCATGCGCGCCCTGGATGCTGTTCCCGATGGGCGCTCGGACACGGTCGTTGCGACCACAACCGTTCCGGCCATACCGCCGGGTCTCGTAGGGGCGGCGGTGGCCGTCGACATGATCACCGAGCGGACTTACGCTGTCGTTGACACTATGCGGACCGTGCACGATGACGTCGACGCGGCCGATGCCTCGACGGCCGACCTGCTGCACGTCATCATCGGTGACCTGGAGAAAGCGGCATGGCTGTTGAAGTCTGAAATCGGCACAGCCTAAGGGATTTCGGCGAAGTTGCCGCCCGATTCGTCGGACGTCGAGTGGGAGGAGTCCAGATGTCTACTGCGCGGGATGCCAGGGCCGGCCGACCGGCGCGGACAGCCGCGTTGAACGGGAACGTCTTTAAGTTCGATGCACGCCAAATCAGCTGCGCCGCAACGAAACTGCTGTTGGAGACGGCCGGCTGAGAGGAGAAACCCATGCGTTTGGTCGTCGCGATGACCGGAGCGACGGGCGCCGCGCTGGGCATCCGTCTGCTGGAAGCTCTTCGGGAGCTGGAGGTCGAGACGCATCTGATCCTCAGCGATTGGGCGCGGGCGACGATCAAGCTCGAGACCGATCACACCGTCGAGGATGTCCGATCGCTGGCAACCCACGCCTACGGCGCCCACGACCTTGCCGCGGGAATCTCCAGTGGGTCGTTCCGCACGGATGGCATGGTCGTCTGCCCATGCAGCATGAAGACGCTGAGCGCCATCCGGGTTGGTTACAGCGACAACCTGATCACCCGCGCCGCCGACGTCACGCTCAAGGAACGCCGCAGGCTTGTCCTGGTGCCGCGGGAGGCTCCACTGAGCGAGATCCATTTGGAGAACATGCATTATCTCGCGCGCGCCGGCGCGGTGATCTTCCCGCCGACCATCGCCTACTACGCGCGACCCAGCTCCGTCGACGAGGTGACGACCCACGTCGTCGGCCGCGTCATCGATCAACTCGGAATTGAACACGACCTGATCAAGCGGTGGAAGGACGATCCGGACCCGATCGCGTTCAACGGAGTCGGACCGGACGCCGCCGGCTTCCACGAAGAGCCCGATGCGGTGGAGAGAACGAACTGAGTACGACAAGAAGCTCGCGCCGAGCCACGAACGACGCCGCGGGAACTGCCGACGATGCGGCAGCTTGGCGGCCGACTGCCGGATGTGTAATTGTGTCGGTCGGTTGACCAGGCCCGTTGCCGCCGCTGAGCCGCGATTTGGCGTGGTTGGGAGGTTTCGGTAACCTTGTCTTTACCGACGCGGGGTGGAGCAGCTCGGTAGCTCGCTGGGCTCATAACCCAGAGGTCGCAGGTTCGAATCCTGTCCCCGCTACCAGCGGAAATGGCCCTTGGAGACGTCTGCGGACTTCTCCGGGGGCCATTTCCATGCGACTTGTGAATGGATTTGTGAACGTTAGCCTTGCTTATCGTGTGATTCCGGATCCCAGCCGGCACGCTGCCTGGTCAGAGCCCGCTAAGTTCGATGAACAGGATTCAGGGCGCGGCGAATGTTAGATGAGGCTGAGCGGCGACCGGATTAGAGCAAGGGCGCGGGCGAAGCTGAATCATCTTGACCGACAGCGTAGGTAGTGCCCGCTGACCACCCGAACACGACGAGCTTCCATTCGCGTCCTAGCGCGGGGCAAGGTACTGAATCGACGCCGATCGACCTACGTTTTGGGCTGCGCCGCCTTGGCGGCTTCGCGCCGAGCCTTCTCTTTCACGTGGGTCGAGCAGCAGTGCCCCATCTCGCAATGGTATCGATCACTGCATTCATGCGAACAATAAACTGATGCGTCCGGGAGCCACTCCGGATCGGACAGGTCACGCCGTCGGTCGTTCGGATCGAACGTGTGGCCGCAATGTACGCAGGTCTTGATCTTGACCTTGGTCTTGGTAGCCATGCAGGTCAGGGTACGCGCCATGGCCCAAATCGGTGCTGGTTTCAGATCGACGGCGAACAATCGACGTCTGGCAAAACACGCGTGTGCAATTCAAAGTAACGTCGCCGCGCCAGCGAAGTAATTGCTCGCTCAAAGTAAATGAGCCTTCGTCGATTCTCGCTAGTCGCCGCAGATCGACACGACCGCGCGGCCGTATCAATGAGATCGACGGGCAACAGGTCAACGGGCAGAAGATCAACGCCTCATCGCCAAATCGCTTGTAGCGCACAATGTGTCCATGTCTACGACTCAATAGTCCTCTCCGAGCCACACAACACGGTCGTGCGTATGCCTCTCAAGCGTTGCTTTTGTGCTGCCCGCAGGCGAGTAGCCCACCCCGGCGTCACGTCGTGGCTAGCAAACTGATCGGGTGGAACACGACGAGCGGTGCGGCCGCGGGCCGGGCGGAGGCGTGGCTCCGACGCGACGGCAAACCGCAGGAATTAACTCAGCAGCTGAGGCGTTCGGCTAGCGGTGGCGGACGCGACGCGATGTCTAAATATCAGCCCTTCGGGCGTACCTAATCGGGAGGCACGGTGTTTAAGCTGCTTAAGCGGGCATGGGTTCCGTTGGTCGTGGTCGTCGCACTGATCATCGGCGGAGTTGCAGTCGACCGGCTCAACGGCGTCTTCCCCGGACCCAGCGTGCCTAAGCCCGATCCCCGGGATGCGACCCCGCCGTACGCGGCCAAGACCGCCATCTACGAGATCCTGGGACCGCCCGGGACGACCGGCGTCGTCAACTGGATGGATGCGGACGCACAACCGCAGAAGGCCAACTTCACGACGTTGCCGTGGTCGCAAACGATAGTCGCCGAGATGCCCGGCATCTTCGCCTACGTCGTCGCCCAAGGTGACGGCCCCTCCATCGGCTGCCGGATCACCGTCGACGGCAAATTGGTCGATCAGCAACAGGTAAATACGCGGGACGCGCAGGTCTCCTGCTTGGACAAGTCCGCGTGACCAGCGACACCACCGACACCAGCGACACGGACGAAATCCCCGTCGCGCCGCGCACCGAAGTTGAGCGCAAACCGCGTGTGGCCCGCACCATCCGGGTCCTCGCGCTGCCGATCGTCGTGATCTGGCTGCTGATCGCGGTCGGCGTCAACGTCTTCGTCCCACAGTTGGAGAAGGTTGCCGAGGATGTCTCAGTGCCGCTCTCGCCCTCCGACGCGCCTTCGGTGACCGGGATGAAGCACATCGGGGAGAAATTCAAGGAGTACGACTCCGACAACCTCGTCCTGGTGACCCTGGTCGGTGACAGACCTCTCGGCCAAGACGCTCACCAGTATTACGACGATCTGGTCAAGAAGCTGAAGCAGGACACCCAACACGTGGAACATACGCTCGACTTCTGGGGGCAGCGGTTTACCGCCTCCGGTGTCGAGAGCTATGACCACAAGTCCGCCTACATCCAGGTCAACCTGCGCGGTGACCAGGGCGGTGCGGTCGGTGATAAGTCTGTTGACTCGGTTCGCAAGATCGTGGCGGACTCGAAGCCGCCGCCGGGGGTGAAGGCCTACGTCGCGGGTCAGGGGGCCCTGACCGACGACACGATCGTTGTGGGTAACGCGAGCCTGTTCAAGATGACGATCATCACCATCGTCATCATCGCGATCATGCTGATGTTCGTCTATCGGTCCATCGGCACTGTGCTGCTGACGATGGTCATCCTGTTCGTCGGACTGGCCACCGGCCGAGGCGTGGTAGCGCTGCTGGGCGACACCGGCATCATGGGGCTTTCGACCTTTGCCGTGAACTTGCTGACGGCACTGGCCATCGCGGCCGGGACCGACTACGCGATATTCATGGTGGGCCGCTACCAGGAGGGTCGCGAGCGGGGACTCGACCGCGAAGCCGCCTACTACGACACCTTCACCGGTGTCACCAAGGTGGTGCTGGGCTCGGGTCTGACGATCGTCGGGGCACTGGCCTGTCTGCATTTCACTCGGCTGCCCTACTTCAGTTCGCTAGCGTTTCCGTGCGCAATCGGTCTGCTGGTGGTGGTGGCCGCCGGGGTGACCCTGACACCGGCACTGATCGTATTCGCAAGCGGCTTCGGTCTATTCGACCCGAAGCGAAAGTTCAACTACACCCGGTGGCGCCGCCTGGCGACGGCCATCGTGCGGTGGCCGGCACCCATCCTCGCCACCTCCGTCGTCCTGGCGATTGTCGGCGCCCTGGGCTTGATGGGCTTCAACCCGCGCTACAACGACCTGTACTACCTACCGAAGAGTGCATCCTCAATTCAGGCGTATACCGCGGCCGATCAACATTTCACCCAGGCCCGTCTGAACCCGGACCTGCTGATGATCGAATCGGACCACAATCTGCGCAATCCCACCGACATGCTGGTCCTGGACAAGATTGCCAGCGCCCTCTTCCACGTGCCCGGCATCGAACGGGTGCAGAGCATCACCAGACCCCTTGGCCCGCCGATTCAAGACGGATCCATTCCGTTCCAGCTCAGTGTGCAGAGCGCGCCCATCCGCGACAACCTCAGCTACCTGAAGGGCCGGATCGCCGACATCAAGAAGATCACCGGTTACCTCGACACCCTGATCTCCCTGTTAGAGCGCCAGTACAAGGTGACTCAGGATCTCGCGAACGCCGCGGACGACAGCTCGAAAACCGCGGCGAACACGGCGGCCATCACGGACGAAATCCGCGACCACATCGCGGATTTCGACGACTTCTGGAGACCGATTCGCGCTTACTTCTATTGGGAGAAGCACTGCTTCGACATCCCGATCTGCTGGTCGCTACGAGGACTGTTCGACGCCCTGGACGGGTTCGATAAGCTCGCCGAGCAGTTCCACCATCTCACCAACGACCTCGGCGACACGGCTAAAGCCACGCACGAACTGCTGGCGATCATTCCCCAGAATATCGCCACCTCGAAGGCGATCCGGGACACGACGCTGACCATCTACAGCTCGTTCGACAGCCTGATCGATCAGTTCGACAAGCTCACCGACACGAGCGCCGTGATGGGCAAGTCCTTCAACGACTCTCAGGTGGAGAGCCTGTTCTACCTGCCGCCCGAGATCTTCCAGAACCCGGACTTTCAACTGGGGTTGAGCTTGATGGTGTCGCCGGACGGCAAGGCCGCTCGCTTCATCATCACCCACGCAGTGGATCCGGCGACGACGGAGGGAATCTCGTCCGTCGCTCAGGAGCGCCAAGCGACCAAGGAGGCGCTGAAACTCACCTCGCTGCAAAACGCCGACATCTACCTCGGCGGCACGGCCGCAACGTTTTACGACATCGCCAACGGCGCCAAGTACGACCTGATGATCGCCGGGGTGGCCTCGATCGTGCTCATTTTCATCATTATGGTGATCGTGACTCGCGCTCTGGTCGCTGCGAGCGTCATCGTCGGCACGATCGTGATGTCGCTGGGGGCCGCCTTCGGGTTGTCGACACTGATCTGGCAGCACCTCCTCAATTTCCAGTTGCACTGGGTGGCAACAGAATTCGCGTTAATCGTACTCTTGGCGGTGGGGTCGGACTACAACCTGATGCTGGTGTCCCGAATCGAAGAGGAGATCGGAGCCGGCCTGAAAACGGGACTCATCCGCGGCATGGGTGTCACCGGCCCGGTGGTGACCGCGGCCGGTCTCGTGTTCGCTGTCACCATGGCCACGATGATCACCAGCGATCTCCGGGCGATCGGCCAATTCGGCACGACGATCGGCATCGGCCTCCTGTTCGACACCTTCGTCGTCCGATCGCTCATCACGCCGTCGATCATGACGGTGATGGGACGCTGGTTCTGGTGGCCGAAGCGGGTACGGGTCCGCCCAGCCAGCCAGATGCTTCGGTCCGTCGGGCCGCGCCCGCTGGTTCGTGCGCTGTTGTACCAGCCGCGGCACGCGGACCCGCTGGATCCGCAGACGTAGCATCCGGCGGAACACGTGCCCGCCGATTGCGCATTGTGTCGCACCGACAGCACGTCGATGTCCGCTAGCTTGTGAACGAATTTTTGAACGAAACGCGGCGCAATGAACGAGATGGTGTGGAACTTAGCGTGAATGCTCAGGTCGTTGCTGTTGACGGATCGCGAGCGGCGATCCGCGTCGCCCGGTGGGCCGTTGACGAGGAGCTAGAGACGACATCGGCTAGAGGCGGCTAGTCGACGCTGAAATCGGTCACGTAGCGCTGCACGGTTGGGCAGTGCTCTACAGCGACTGCGTCGTCACCGGCTAGAGCGGTATCGACGGCCGGCCCGTGGGCGCCTTGGATCGCCCCACCACCCCGGTGCCACCGACTGAGGCACCAAAACCCATGCCTACCAACCGAATCATGCCGTGTTCCCACAGCGGCATGCGCAGATCTGCGTGCGCGTCGTAGGTGTCGGAGCCAATCAGTCGGTGGTGGTGCAAGCGTACGGTTGCCTCCATGCGGTTTTCGGGGAGGAATTCATCACCGTGACACCTACTGCTGGGGAGCGCTTCTATCGGCATGGCTTGCACCGCTTGAGTGGCCGCGACGTGAACGAGCAGCACCGCGTCTCCACGACGCTCGAGTTGTTCTTCGACCTGGCCTTCGCCATCGCGTTCGGCGCCGCTGGTGCCCAATTCGCGCAGGGTATCGCCGCCGGACACGCCGGGATCGCAACGCTCGCGTTCATCGTCGCGATGATAGCGACCGTCTGGGCGTGGACCGGCTACTCCTGGTTCGCGTCTGCGTTCGACAACGACGACTGGCTCTTCCGGGTACTGACGCTCGTCCAGATGGCTGGTGTGATCGTGCTGGCGATCGGCATCCCGCAACTGTTCACCGTCGTCGAGAACGGCACCGCGCTCACGGGCCGGGTGATGG
The DNA here is from genome assembly GCA_035693385.1 of Mycobacterium sp. Lineage (GTDB taxonomy): Bacteria > Actinomycetota > Actinomycetes > Mycobacteriales > Mycobacteriaceae > Mycobacterium. The sequence continues at coordinate 1,835 of DASSGQ010000013.1, read as the reverse complement.
TTGCCGGGTACGTCATCATGCGCGTCGCCGTCGTTGCACAGTGGACCCGGGTGATGCTTACCGACGGCACTTATCGGCGCCTGGCTCTGGGCAACACACTCAGTGTCGGCGGTGCCCAACTGGGTTGGGTCACCTTGACTTTCGTCAACCCGGGAACCGGAATCGGTGCCATTGTCGCCTATGGCGTGTTGTGGGTGATCGACTTGGGTGGCCCGATGGTGGCCGCCAGCGTGGCGGCTCGCCGTGGTGCCGCGCTGCCGTGGCATCCACACCATCTCGCCGAGCGGTACAGCCTGCTGGCGATCATCGCGATCGGCGAAACCATCGCGGGTACGCTCGCCGCCGCGCAGATGATCTCCGGCGCTCAAGGCTGGTCGGTGACCACCGTGCTCGTCACCGGGATCGGGATCGCGATGTCGTTCTGCCTATGGTGGACGTATTTCCTGATTCCCTCAGCACCGATCCTGTCCGTGCGGCGCAGCAAAGTCATCCCCTGGGCGGTCGGGCACTCGGTACTTTTTGCGTCGATCGCCGCGGCGGGCGCCGGGTTCCGCGTCATCGGCTACTACTACGACCACCAATATTCCGTCAGCACGGTAATCGCGGTAGCGGCCGTCGCGCTGCCGGTGTTTACGTTCTTGGCTACCGTGTACGCCAGTTACGTCTGGCTGGTCAACGACGTCTCCTTCGATATCGGAGACGTCGTCGGGTTCGTTGCGCCGATCGCGGCGATAGGGCTCGCATCGATCGGCGGGCCGCTGTGGGCATGCCTATTCCTCGCGCTCGCCTCCCCGGTCACCCTGATCGTCAGTTACGAACTCGGCAAATGGAAATCGCTCGCCGCTCAACTCGATACCGCGCTGTACAAAGCGACCACCGATCGCGATCCCGCAGACGAGCCGCCTACGCGAAAACCCGCTGGATGAACCAGAAGAAGCGTCAATCGCGTCCCTACGACCAAACAACACGGCAGACGAAACACCAACCACGTGGCCGATTCTCAAAGAGCGCTACCGGCCCAACATTCAAAGAGCGTCTCAATGGGTTGGCCACGGATTTGGACACGGAACACCGTGGAAGCGATGTGAACCAACAGGACGCAGTGAGACAGGTCGGACGGCTGACCGTCGCTGGCATGCAGCCACGAGACCGAGCGTACTGGCGGAGACCGCGACCGGTTAGCTCATAACCCAGAGGTCGGAGGTTCGAATCCTGTCCCCGCTACCAGCGGAAATGGCCCTCGGAGACGTCTGCGGACTTCTCCGGGGGCCATTTTCATGCCCTTTGGGGGCTCTTCGCAGATGAGGGTGTAGAGCTCGTCGGCGCCTCGGTGCCTGGGTAGGAGTCGAAGTCTCCCGAGGATGAGGGGATTCCTACACTCCGCCGACCCGGGTGGTGCTGCGCGAAGGCAAGCAGGGATCGCAGCCGCCAACGTCTCGTCCGGAGGATATCTGTAGGTGCCGCGAAGGTATCCGCGACGTACACGACGACTGCTAATCCAGCGCGCAGGTCCCTGTCGTGGACAAATTATCTACAGCTGCTCCGCGATGAGGGCGCGCCCGTTGTCATAGTCCCGCTGTCCTCGGTCCGCCAGATCGCAGACGACAATTTCGGCACCGCCCAGGCTCCGACGCCAAAGTCTTGAGAGATTCTCCCCGTCTACCGCAAGGATGGCGAGGGCGCCGCGTGCGTATCGGGCCCCTGCAATCGCACCGCCGAGGCCACCGGAAGCGTCTGTCACCACCGCTTCTGCTCCGTCGATCTCTTCATGACCGCTTCCCGCGAGAAACACTGCCACCGCCATGGCGCCCAATGCTTTTCGTCACCGAACCGAT
>DASSGQ010000012.1:0-10209 GCA_035693385.1 Mycobacterium sp. | reverse complement strand
TCTCCGAGAACGACATCACCGGGACCAGCAGTGTCCCGGACATGCCGCTGTTCGGGCGGGTGACGGCGGGGATCGTCCGCGCCTTCGAGGCCATGGGGCTCAGTCCGCGGTTCGGTGCCACGCTGCACACGGTCTTTGCCGATGCCGGTCTGGGCGCTCCGCACTTGACCCTCGGCGCGCCGATCGGCACTGCCGTCGACACCGACATCCTGGCCTACGCCGCGGAGGTCTGGCGGTTGGTATCCCCCGTCGCACAACAGACGGGCCCCGCCATCGAGGAAATCGCCGACATCGACGACTTCGTCCCGCAATTCCGCCGCGAGGCGCTCGCGGCCAACGCCCTGATCACGATGCCACCACTCATCACCGCATGGGCCGAGGTGCGCACATGAACGACAACGTGGAGGAGCAGTACTCGACGGGGCTGACGCGACGCAACATCGAGCGGGCGCTGATCGGCGCCGGGAAAGACCTCGACCACCTCGAGCCATCCGACCTGGGTCTGCTGGAGGACTTCCACACCATGGGGCGCTACGCCACCGGCCAATTGGTCGACCTGGCCGGAATCACAAGAGAGAGTGCGGTGCTCGACGCGGGCAGCGGCGTCGGCGGCACCGCCCGCTACATCGCCTCCCACTGCGGCTGCACGGTCACCGCCGTGGATCTCACCGCCGAATACTGTCAAACGAGCCGTTGGCTCAACCGGCTCGTCGGGCTCGACGACCGGATATCGGTCCGTCAGGCCGACGTCACCGAACTTCCCTTCGCCGACCGCACTTTCGACGTCGCCATCAGCCAGCATGTCCAGATGAACGTCGCCGATAAGGTGCGCCTGTACTCCGAAGCGCGCCGGGTGCTGGCGCTAGGGGGTCGGCTTGCCATCTGGGACATCACGATTGAAAAAAGCGGGACGATTGAAAAAAGCGGGACGATTGGCGACCCAGGTGAACTCGACTATCCACTGCCGTGGGCCGACCAACCCGCACGCAGCCATCTGGTCACCTCAGACGAATTGCGTGCCGCCGTCGAGTCCGCCGGGTTCGCGGTCGAGCGGTGGAACGACCTGACCGAGCAGGCGGCCTCGCTCATGGGAGGCATGTTGGCGCAGCCCCCCAACCCCTTAGGCCTGCACGCCTTCGTCACGGACTTCAGGCGGAAAGCCGAAAACCTCACCCAGGCTCTGGCGGACGGACGTCTTCGCGCCATCCAGGCGGTCGCGCGGGCGATCGAGTCATGATGCGTCCCGACCACGGGTGAACCCTGGCGGCACACCCGCTCGGCATGGTGGAGTGGACAACGTTCCCCGATACCCGAGAGTGAGGTCCCCCTGTGAGTTCAGGGCTGGGTCTGCCAGAGAACGTGCGTGCCTGTCTGTTCGACCTCGACGGGGTGCTCACCGATACCGCGAGCGTTCATACCAAGGCCTGGAAGGCCATGTTCGACGCCTATCTGTCCGAACGGGCCAAGCGAACGGGCGAAAAGTTCGTGCCGTTCGACGCGGCGGCGGACTACCGCCAATATGTGGACGGCAAGAAACGCGAGGACGGGGTCCGGTCGTTTCTGAACAGCCGCGGCATCGATCTGCCCGACGGCAACCCGGACGACCCTGACGACGCCGAGACGATATACGGCCTGGGCAACCGCAAGAACGAGATGTTCCAGAAGGTGCTGCAAGACGAGGGCGTCGAGGTATTCGACGGGTCGCGGCGCTATCTGGAGGCGGTCTCAGCCGCGGGTCTCGGTATCGCCGTGGTGTCGTCGAGCGCCAATACCCGCGACGTCCTCCACATCACCGGTCTCGACCGTTTCGTCCAGCAGCGAGTGGACGGCATCACCCTGCGCGACGAGCACATCGCCGGCAAGCCGGCACCCGACTCCTACCTGCGCGGGGCCCAGCTGCTCAATGTCGGCCCCGACGCCGCGGCCGTCTTCGAAGACGCGTTGTCGGGCGTGCAGGCCGGCCGCGCCGGTAAGTTCGGCTACGTGGTGGGCGTCGACCGAGTGGGCCAGGCAGACGATTTGCGCCGCAACGGCGCCGACGTCGTGGTCACCGATCTCGCCGAGCTGCTGTGAGGCATCATCCCCGATGATTACTGAGGAAGAATTCCCCGTCGAACCGTGGCAGGTCCGCGAGACCCGGCTCGACCTCAACCTGCTGGCCCAATCGGAATCCCTGTTCACCCTGTCCAACGGGCACGTCGGGTTGCGCGGCAACCTCGACGAGGGCGAGCCGTACGGCCTGCCGGGCACCTACCTGAACTCCTTCTACGAAATCCGGCCGCTGCCCTACGCCGAGGCCGGTTACGGCTACCCGGAGGCCGGCCAAACGATCGTCGACGTCACCAACGGCAAGATCATCCGACTGTTGGTCGAGGACGAGCCGTTCGACGTCCGTTACGGCGAATTGATCTCCCACGAGCGAGTTCTCGACCTGCGGGCCGGGACACTGACCCGCCGCGCGGACTGGCGCTCGCCCGCGGGCAAGCAAGTCAGGGTCGTCTCCACCCGGCTGGTGTCCCTGGCACAGCGCGGCGTCGCCGCCATCGAGTACGTCGTCGAAGCGGTCGGCGCATTCGTTCGCGTCACCGTGCAATCCGAGCTGGTCACCAACGAAGACCAACCGGAGACCTCGGGTGACCCGCGGGTGTCGGCCATTTTGGACAAACCGCTCGAGGCCGTCGACCACGAGATCGCCGAGCGGGGAATAGTTCTCATGCACCGGACCCGGAGCAGCGCCCTGATGATGGCCGCCGCGATGGATCACGAGGTCGAAGTTCCCGGGCGCGTCGAGGTCACCACCGACGCCCGTGCCGACTTGGCCCGGACCACCGTGATCTGCGGGCTGCGCGCGGGACAGAAACTGCGCATCGTCAAATACCTGGCCTACGGCTGGTCGAGCATGCGGTCCCGCCCGGCACTGCGTGACCAGGCCGCGGCCGCGCTACACAGCGCCCGCTACAGCGGCTGGCAGGGGCTGCTGGACTCGCAACGGGCCTACCTCGACGACTTCTGGGAAAACGCGGACGTCGAGGTCGAAGGCGACCCCGAGTCCCAGCAAGCCGTGCGGTTCGGGCTGTTCCATCTGTTGCAGGCCAGCGCCCGCGCCGAACGTCGCGCGATCCCCAGCAAGGGGCTCACCGGAACCGGCTACGACGGCCACGCCTTTTGGGACACCGAGGGTTACGTGTTGCCGGTGCTCACCTACACGGCGCCGCACGCCGTGGCCGACGCGCTGCGATGGCGGGCGTCGACGTTGCCCCTGGCCCGGGACCGGGCGGCCGAACTCGGGCTCAAGGGTGCCAGCTTTCCCTGGCGGACCATCCGCGGGCAGGAGTGCTCGGCCTACTGGCCCGCGGGCACCGCGGCCTTCCACATCAACGCCGACATCGCGATGGCCTTCGAGCGGTACCGCGCCGTCACCGGCGACCACTCACTGGAGAAGGAGTGCGGCCTCGAGGTGCTCGTCGAGACCGCCCGGCTGTGGATGTCGCTCGGGCACCACGATCGGCACGGCGTCTGGCACCTCGACGGGGTCACCGGTCCGGACGAGTACACGGCGGTCGTCCGCGACAACGTGTTCACGAATCTGATGGCGGCACACAATCTGGTCTCCGCCGCCGAGGCCTGCAACCGCCACCCCGAGGCGGCGGAGCTGATGGGTGTCACCAACGAGGAGACCTCCGCGTGGCGCGATGCTGCCGAGGCCGTCCACATTCCCTACGACGCCGAGCTGGGGGTCCATCAGCAGTGCGAGGGGTTCACCACCTTTGCGGAGTGGGACTTCGAGGCCAACCAGACCTACCCGCTGCTGTTGCACGAGGCCTACGTGCGGCTCTACCCCGCCCAGGTGATCAAGCAGGCCGATCTGGTGCTGGCGATGCAGTGGCAAAGCCACGCGTTCACGCCCGAACAGAAGGCGCGCAACGTCGACTACTACGAGCGGCGCACGGTGCGTGACTCGTCACTGTCGGCCTGCACTCAGGCGGTGATGTGTGCCGAGGTCGGGCATCTGGAGCTGGCCCACGACTACGCCTACGAGGCCGCACTGATCGACCTGCGGGATCTGCACGCCAACACCCGCGACGGGTTGCACATGGCCTCGCTGGCCGGTGCCTGGATGGCGCTGGTGGTGGGGTTCGGCGGCCTGCGCGACGACGAGGGCATCCTGTCGCTGGATCCCCAGCTGCCCGACGGCATTTCGCGGCTCCGGTTCAGGTTGCGGTGGCGAGATTTCCGCCTGACCGTCGACGTCAACCATTCCGACGTCACCTACACGGTGCGCGATGGGCCCGGCGCGGAATTGACCATCCGGCACGCCGGGAAGGAGCTCATGCTGACGAGCGAATCGCCGACCACTGTCGCGGTGCGCATCCGCAAGCCACTATTGCCGCCACCCCACCAGCCGCCGGGGCGCGAGCCGATGCACCGCCGCGCTCTGGCCCGGGGTCAGTGAGGTTCGACGACCCGGGCCACCGCGGCTTCCACCGCCTCCCTTATGTCGGCGTCAGTCAGTTCGTCTAGACCCGTAGCCGAGCGCAGGATCGGCGCGAACAACCGCCAACCGACTTGCAGCGCAAGGGCGTTGGCCACGGCCAGGCGCGCACCGATCTCGGTATCGTGTCGTGGCCGCACCGCGTCGAGCAACCCCGGGATGTTGGGGAAGCGACTCTGCAGCTGCGCGGCGGGGTAGCCGTCGAGGACCGTCCGCGCCATCACCCGCATCTGCCGGTCGAGAGCCCGTTCCACGACGTCGGGCGGCGCGCCCGACTCCAGCAGCTCGGCCAGATTCGCGCCCAGGTGATCGAGCACGGCACCGACCAGCTGTTCCTTGGCGCCGAAGTGACGAAACACCAGTCCGTGGTTGACCTTCGATCGGGCGGCGATATCGCGGATCGATGTCGCGGCCGGACCGCGCTCGGCGAATAGGTCGGTGGCCGCCTCCAGGATCGCGGCGGCCACCTCTTCGCGCCCGGTGGGAATGTTTCGGCGCCCACTTGCCGACTGTGTAGTCATATGACTACACTACACGACAACGACGTAGTCATTTGACTACACACCGCTTCACTCAAGGACGACAGCAATGACAAGTCAGATAACCGTCACCAAACTGGGCAGCCGTATCGGTGCCCGAGTCGACGGGGTGCGCCTCGGAGGCGACCTGGAGCCGGCTGCGATCGACCGGATCCGCCAAGCGCTGCTGACCCACAAGGTGGTCTTCTTCCGTCACCAGCATCACCTCGACGACGAACAACAGCTCGCTTTCGCCGGGTTCATGGGCACGCCGATCGGCCACCCGGCGGCCGCCGCCCTCGCCGCCAATAACTCGCCGATCATCACGCCGATCAACTCCGAGTACGGCAAGGCGACGCGCTGGCACACCGACGTCACGTTCGCCGCCAACTACCCCGCGGCCTCGATCCTGCGGGCGGTCACGCTGCCCAGCTATGGCGGGTCCACACTGTGGGCCTCTACCGCGGCGGCCTACGACCAGCTGCCCGATCCGCTCAGATCGCTGGTCGACAACCTGTGGGCGCTACACACCAACCGCTACGACTACGTGACCACTGAAGCAGCCATGTCCATGACAGACACGCAGCGGGCGTTCCGGCAGGCGTTCGAGAAGCCGGATTTCCGGACCGAGCATCCCGTGGTGCGGGTGCACCCGGAGACCGGCGAGCGCACCCTGCTGGCAGGAGATTTCGTGCGTAGCTTCGTGGACCTGGACAGCCACGAATCCAGCGTGCTACTGGAATTGCTGCAACGGCGAATCACCATGCCCGAGAACACCATCCGCTGGACCTGGGCGCCGGGCGACGTTGCCATCTGGGACAACCGGGCAACCCAGCACCGGGCGATCGACGACTACGACAACCAACCCCGGCTCATGCACCGCGTCACGCTGATGGGCGACGTGCCCGTCAATGTGTACGGGGAGCGCAGCCGGGTGGTCAGCGGCGCACCGCTGCGGGCGATCGCAAGCTGACCTGACGAGCTAACACGTCAGCCGGCCGTGCTGATCGGATCGATCGGCAGCCAGCGCAGCGCACCCGGTGCGTCGAGGGGTACCACCGGGTGCGCCGGCGGGATCGGAGCCACCCTGCGGTAGGTGTCGCCCTGCAGCGGACGCTCGTCGTTCTCGCCCTTGTTCGGCCACAGTGAGGCGGCCCGCTCGGCTTGCGCGGTGATGGACAGCGACGGGTTCACGCCGAGATTCGCCGAGATCGCCGCGCCGTCCACCACGGACAGGGTCGGGTAGCCGTAGACGCGGTGATAGGGGTCGATGACCCCATGCTCGGGGCTGTCGCCGATCACCGCTCCGCCGAGGAAATGCGCGGTCAGCGGGATGTTGAACAGCTCGCCCCAGGTGCCGCCGGCGACGCCGTCGATCTTCTCGGCGATGCGGCGGGTGACCTCGTTGCCGACCGGGATCCATGACGGGTTGGGCTCGCCGTGTCCCTGCTTGCTCGTGTACCAGCGGATGCCCAGCTTCCCGCGTTTGGTGAATGTGGTGATCGAGTTGTCCAAGTGCTGCATCACCAGCGCGATCACCGTGCGCTCGCTCCACTGATGGACGTTGATCATCCGAATGATGCCGCGCGGATCTTCGCGGGCCTGGTGCAACAACTGCTTCCACCGTGGCACATAGGGCCCCCCGGGGCCCTCAGGACCTGGGCCGTCGGTCATCAGGGTCTGCAGCAGCCGCATCGCGTTGGATCCCTTGCCGTAGCGGACGGGCTCGATGTGGGTGTCCGACGTCGGATGAATCGACGACGTGATCGCCACGCCGTGGGTCAAGTCCAGGTCGGGCGAGACCTCGAGCGTCGCGGCGCCGACGATCGACTCGGAGTTGGTACGGGTCAGCATGCCCAGGCGCTCCGACAGCCGCGGCAGTTTGCCCTTGTCGCGCATGTTGAACAGCAGATGCTGCGTTCCCCAGGTGCCCGCGGCCAGGATCAGGTAGGTGGCGGTGAGCGTGCGCCTGTCCCGACGCAGCCAGCTTCCGGTGCGAACGGTGTGCACCTCCCACAGCCCGTCGGAGCGCTCGTGGAAATCCTTCACCGTCGTCATCGGGATGACTTGTGCACCGGCCGATTCCGCGAGGCCGAGGTAGTTCTTCAGCAGGGTGTTCTTGGCGCCGTAGCGGCATCCAGTCATGCAGCAGCCGCATTCCAGGCAGCCGGTGCGGTCGGGCCCCGCGCCGCCGAAGAACGGATCGGGCACCGTTTTCCCCGGCGCCTTGGTGCCATCCGGGCCGAAGAACACCCCGACCGGCGTCGGTACCCAGGTGTCGCCGCACCCCATCTCGTCCGCGACTTCTTTGACGATGCGGTCGGCGTCGGTGAACGTCGGGTTCTGCACCACGCCCAGCATCCGTTGCGCTTGCTGATAGTGCGGCATCAGCTCGCTGCGCCAATCGGTGATGTGCGCCCACTGCTGGTCGGCGAAGAACGGCTCGGGCGGCACATACAACGTGTTGGCGTAGTTCAGCGAACCGCCGCCCACCCCGGCGCCGGCCAGGATCATCACGTTGCGCAGCGGGTGGATCCGCTGAATGCCGTAGCAACCGAGTTTCGGTGCCCACAGAAACTTGCGCAGGTCCCAGGAGGTCTCGGCGAACTCCTCGTCGGAGAACCGGCGCCCCGCCTCCAGCACGCCGACGCGGTAACCCTTTTCCGTCAGCCGCAGCGCGCTGACGCTCCCCCCGAATCCAGAACCGATGATCAAGACATCAAAATCGGGGTAATCCGGCTTCATCGCACCAGTATGGCCTCACCAGCGGGTACCCAACTAGGGGCCCCGGCTCCGTCGCGAGCGCGCGGCCAGCCGCACGTTCAGCTACCAGTGTGCGGCCAGCTGCACGCTCGGCGGGGTTGGCTCAGCTTGCTTCAGCTTCCGACGGCCAGGCCGACCTTCTGGAACTCCTTGAGGTCGCAATAGCCGGCCTTGGCCATCGATCGGCGCAGGCCGCCGACCAGGTTCAGGCTGCCGAACGGATCGTCGGACGGACCGTTGAGCACCTGCCGCAGCGGCGGGCGTTCGCCCAGGGCGATCTGCAGCAACGCGCCGCGCGGCAACGACGGGTGCGCCGCCGCGGCCGGCCAGAACCACCCGGCGCCCAGCGCCTCCGCGGACTCGGCCAGCGGCGTGCCCAGCACCACCGCGTCGGCACCACAGGCGATGGCCTTGGCAAGCTCGCCGGAGGTGTGGATATCGCCGTCGGCCAGCACGTGCACGTATCGGCCGCCGGTCTCGTCCAGGTATTCGCGACGGGCGGCGGCCGCGTCGGCGATCGCGGTGGCCATCGGCACACTGATGCCCAGCACCTCATCGGAGGTGGTCACCCCTCGGGTGGAGCCGTAGCCGACGATGACCCCGGCGGCGCCGGTGCGCATCAGATGCAGCGCGGTGCGGTGGTCGAGTACGCCGCCGGCGACCACCGGAACGTCGAGCTCTGAGATGAAGGTCTTCAGGTTCAGCGGCTCACCGTCGCTGGCCACCCGCTCAGCCGAGATGATCGTCCCCTGGACCACCAGCAGGTCGATGCCGGCCTGCAGCAGCACCGGCGTCAGCGCCTGGGCGTTTTGCGGGCTGACCCGCACCGCGGTGGTGACCCCGGCCTCACTGATGCGCGCGACCGCCGCGCCCAGCAGGTCAGGGTCCAGCGGCGCCGCGTGCAGTTCCTGCAGCAACCGGATCGCCGCCGAGGGTTCGGGCTCCTTTGTCGCGGCCTCGACAAGTTGCGCGATCTTGGCTTCGACGTCGGCGTGCCGGCCGATCAACCCCTCGCCGTTGAGCACGCCCAGCCCGCCCAGCCGGCCGAGCTCGATCGCGAACTCCGGGGACACCAGCGCGTCGGTCGGATGCGCCAGCACCGGGATCTCGAACCGGTAGGCGTCGAGCTGCCACGCCGTCGAGACATCCTGCGATGAGCGGGTGCGGCGCGACGGCACAATGCTTATTTCGCTGAGTTCGTACGTGCGACGGGCGGCGCGGCCCATCCCGATCTCGACCATGGCCAGTTCGCTGTTCACCGCGCGTAGTAGTTGGGCGCTTCGACGGTCATCGCGACGTCGTGCGGGTGACTCTCTTTGAGTCCGGCGGGCGTGATGCGGACGAACTGCGCCTGCTGCAGCACCTCGACGGTGGGCGAGCCGGTGTACCCCATCGCGGCCCGAAGGCCCCCGGTGAGCTGGTGGATCACCGAGGACAGCGGTCCGCGGAACGGCACCCTGCCCTCGATGCCCTCGGGCACCAGCTTGTCCTCGGAGAGCGCGTCGTCAGCGAAGTAGCGGTCCTTGGAGTACGACTTGCCCCCGCCCCGGCCCTGCATAGCGCCTAGCGAGCCCATGCCGCGATAGCTCTTGAACTGCTTGCCGTTGACGTAGATCAGATCGCCGGGCGCCTCGGCGGTGCCGGCCAGCAACGAACCCAGCATGGCCGTCGACGCGCCGGCGGCCAACGCCTTGGCGATGTCGCCGGAGTACTGCAGTCCCCCGTCGGCGATGACCGGAACCCCGGCCGGTGCGCACACCGCGACGGCCTCCAGGATCGCGGTGATCTGCGGCGCGCCGACACCGGCGACCACCCGGGTGGTGCAGATGGAACCCGGTCCCACACCGACCTTCACCGCGTCGGCTCCCGCGTCGACTAGGGCCGCGGCCGCGGCCCTGGTGGCCACGTTGCCGCCGATCACCTCGACGCGGCCGCGGACTTCAGCCTTGAGTTTGCCGACCATGTCGAGCACCAGCCGGTTGTGCGCGTGCGCGGTGTCCACGATCAGCACGTCGACCCCGGCGTCGACGAGCATCATCGCGCGGACCCAGGCGTCACCGCCGACACCGACGGCGGCGCCGACCAGCAGCCGGCCGTCGCTGTCCTTGGTGGCCAACGGGTGCTGTTCGGTCTTGACGAAGTCCTTGACGGTGATCAGGCCCGTGAGCCGGCCGTGGCCGTCGACGACGGGCAGCTTCTCGATCTTGTTGCGGCGCAACAACCCCAGCGCCGCGTCGGCGCTGACGCCCTCCTGGGCGGTGATCAGCGGGGCCTTGGTCATCACCTCGGCGACCTGTTTGGTCTGGTCCACCTCGAAGCGCATGTCGCGGTTGGTGATGATCCCGACCAGCGCGCCGGAATCATCGACCACCGGCAAACCGGAGATCCGGAACCGCGCGCACAGCGCGTCCACCTGGGCCAGGGTGTTGTCCGGCC
>DASSGQ010000011.1:0-21221 GCA_035693385.1 Mycobacterium sp. | reverse complement strand
ACGGTTCGTCCGCGAAGCCGGTCGACGGCGACTATTCGCTCGGTTCCTTTGCCAGCGTCGTGCGCGATCTCATGATGACGCTCGGCCTCGAGCGAGGCACCATTGTCGGGCAGTCGCTCGGCGGCGGCGTCGCGATGCAGTTCGCCTATCAGTTCCCGCATATGGTCGAGCGGTTGATCCTGGTCGCTTCCGGTGGCGTCACCAAGGATGTCAACCTGGTCCTGCGGTTGGCCTCGTTGCCGATGGGCGGCGAGGCTCTGGCGCTGCTGCGGCTACCTCTGGTGCTGCCGGCGATTCAGCTGGCGGGACGGTTGGCGGGCCTGGCGATCGGATCGACCGGCCTGGGCCGCGATCTGCCCAACGTGCTGCGGATCTTGGATGACCTGCCGGAACCGACGGCGTCGGCGGCGTTCAGCCGGACCCTGCGGGCGGTGGTGGATTGGCGCGGGCAGATCGTGACCATGCTGGACCGATGTTATTTGGCCGAGGGCACCCCGGTGCAGATCGTCTGGGGCACCAAGGATGTGGTCGTCCCCGTCCGTCACGCCTGGATGGCGCATGCCGCGATGCCCGGCTCGCTCCTCGAGATCTTCGAAGGCTCCGGCCACTTCCCGTTCCACGACGACCCCGCCCGCTTCATCGACATCGTCCAGCGCTTCATCGACACCACCCAGCCCGCCCAATACGATCAGGCCACCATGCGTGAGTTGCTCCGCACCGGCGGCGGCGAGAAGACCGTCACCGGCCCGGCCGACACCCGCGTCGCCGTGCTGAACGCCATGGGTTCCGACGAGCGCAGCGCCACCTGAACCACCATCACCCGGGCGGCCTCAGCCGGGGCCGTACAGTCGGGCCATGGGTATCGACGTGGCGGTGGTGCGGGTGTTCACGGATTCGGACGGGAATTTCGGCAATCCGCTCGGCGTGGTCGACGCGAGCCTGGTCGGCGTCGCGGACCGGCAGCGGCTGGCATCCCAATTGGGCTACAGCGAAACGATATTCGTCGATTTCCCGGCCGCCGGATCAACGACCGCGCACGCCACCATCTACACCCCGCAGACCGAACTGGTGTTCGCCGGGCACCCGACCGTCGGCGCGTCGTGGTGGCTGCGCGAGAACGGCCGGCCGATCAACACGCTTCAGGTGCCGGCCGGCATCGTGCAGGTGCATTACGAGGGCGACCTGACGGGCGTCAGCGGCCGCTCGGAATGGGCCCCGGAATTGGCCATCAACGAATTCGATTCGGTCGCTGACCTTTTCGCCGCCGACCCCGCCGATTTTCCCGACGACACCGCGCACTACCTGTGGACCTGGATCGATCGGGCCGCCGGATCGTTGCGTACCCGAATGTTCGCGGCCAACCTGGGCGTGCCGGAGGACGAGGCCACCGGGTCGGCGGCGATGCGGATCACCGACTTCCTCAGCCGCGACCTGCGCATCACCCAGGGCAAGGGGTCGGTGATCGAAACCACCTGGAACCCCGAGGGCTGGGTGCTGGTAGCCGGGCGCGTCGTCAACGACGGCGTCAGGCACATCGACTGACGCGGTTCACCGCTGTCGGTGCAACACCGCGGCGAGGTGGTCCTGCAGCGGTTGCCCCACCGCGGCCATCCGCAGCGTGTACGCGAGCTCGTCGCCGTCGATGCGCAAGGAACGGCCAAGTGCCGTCACCTCTTTCGCGGTCGGGGTCAACCCTATCGCGGTGCTGGACAGCTCGACTTCGATAAGATCGACGGTCACCGAATATGTTCCGACTTCGATTTCGGTGATGCCGTTGGGGTGGGCCAGCACCAGTTCGACGCGACCCGGCTGCGGCACGCGCAGGTATCCCGTCTCGGCGTGCAACGGTCTGCCGTCGGACACCGCCCTGGTCTTTTGCGTATAGGCCAGAAACGGTTTGCCCACATGCGAGAACGCGACTTCCTCGAGATACGCGAATGGCTGGATCGTCGGGTATTCGCCGTCGCCCTGACCGGCCCACGTCCCGAGCAATGGGGCCAGCGCCTGGAGATCGGGGTGCAGGTCGGGCGACATGAAAACGAGCCTAACTCGACGACGATGCAGGCCGGCACCGCCCGCGGTGGGGGTGCCTCGCCGCCGCGCAGCGGGCAAGCGGGCGGTCAGCCCGCCGTCGATACCTTGCGGTGTGCGCGCATTGCCTCGATCTCGCGCTCGAAATCGTCCGCGGAAGAGAACGACCGGTACACCGAGGCGAACCGGAGGTACGCCACCTCGTCGAGATCGCGCAACGGCCCCAGGATGGCCAGGCCGACCTCATGACTCGGGACCTCCGGCGACCCCCCGGCACGCACCGTGTCTTCGACTTGCTGGGCCAGCAGATTCAGCGCATCCTCATCGACCTGACGGCCCTGGCAGGCCCGGCGGACCCCCCTGATGACCGTCTCCCTGCTGAAAGGTTCGGTGACGCCGCTGCGTTTGACCACCGCCAACACCGCGGTCTCCACGGTGGTGAACCGCCGTCCGCATTCGGGGCATGACCGGCGGCGCCGAATCGCCTGTCCTTCATCGGTTTCCCGCGAATCGATCACCCGGGAATCGGGATGACGGCAGAACGGACAGTGCATGACCGCTCCTTCGCCGTGCTGAGATGCAGGATCGCAGAACACTCCGAGCCTACCTGTGCGCTCGCCCGCGGAGCGAATGCGGACTCGTCACTCACACGCCCGGCACCGCCAGAACCCAGCAGCCTTGGCATGGCAAGGTTTTCGCGATTCACCGCGTCAGCCGACCGGTGCTATCAGGGTCTGCCCCGCGACCAGCGCCGGCGAGTTCAGGGCGTTGAGATCGCGGATGCGATCGGCGACCTGACGAGCCGGCGCATCGGGCGCCACCCGGGCGGCGACATCCTGGAGGGACTCCCCGGGTTCCACCCGCACCACGGCGAGCCGGTCCGGTACCTGAGCGGCCGATCCCGGCGACTCGCCGTTGACCTGCTGCCCGACGTTGGCGACCAGACCCAGCCACAGCGTGATCAGCCCGGCGACCAGAGCCAGCCCCAACGTCGTCGCCAACGGGACGGGACGCCTGCGATGAGGTGCGACGGACATCGCGACGCCGGTGCCGTGGTAACGCGGCGGCGCGCCCCCCGGCCTCGACGGGGCGGGCCTGCGGGAACGGGCCTGCCCGTCACGGCCTGACGGAATGCGCTGCGCCGGTCCGTTGATCGGACGCCGAACGCTACCGGTCCGCGGCGAGACTGTGTGGATGATTGTCATCTGCGCTCCTCCGGTCAACTGATTCTCGCTCATGTGTTCGACTATAATCGCTTGTGTGTTCGATAGCCGAACATTTGAGCGAAGCGTGTCGAACGAGCGAAACGCTAGACCACACCACCGACACATCCGTCGGTGTGACCACTGCCATGGAGCTCAAGTACCCGATCTCGCGGGGAGTTACACGTTTGTTATTCGGCGGCGTCCAGGCGCCGTCCAGGCGCCGTGCAGTGCCCTCAAGGCCCCAGTGCCGGCACGACACGCAAGTCGAACACATGTTTGATTCTCGGCCACGGGGCGGCTACATTCACTGCATGGGCGACAGCAAAGACACCTCATCCGCCGGCTCATCCGTTGGCTCAGACGGCCGATTGCACTCCGTGGATTCAACGCTGACCGAACGGCAGCGCACCATTCTCAACGTCATCCGGGCGTCGGTCACCAGCCGCGGTTACCCCCCGAGCATCAGGGAAATCGGCGACGCGGTCGGTTTGACGTCGACATCCTCAGTGGCTCACCAACTACGCACCCTGGAGCGAAAGGGTTACCTGCGCCGCGACCCCAACCGCCCCAGGGCCGTCGATGTCCGGGGCGCCGAGGACGCCACACCCGCCGCGCCCGCAGCGCTCACCGACGTTGCGGGATCCGACGCCCTGCCGGTACCCACCTATGTCCCCGTGCTCGGGCGCATCGCGGCCGGTGGACCGATCCTTGCCGAGGAAGCCGTCGAAGACGTCTTCCCGCTGCCGCGTGAGCTGGTCGGCGAGGGCACGCTCTTCCTGCTCAAGGTGGTGGGTGACTCCATGGTCGAGGCCGCCATCTGCGATGGCGACTGGGTGGTCGTGCGGCAGCAACACGTCGCCGACAACGGTGACATCGTCGCGGCCATGATCGACGGCGAGGCCACCGTCAAGACGTTCAAGCGCGCGGGCGGTCAGGTGTGGTTGATGCCGCACAACCCGGCGTTCGATCCCATACCGGGCAACGACGCAACCGTGCTCGGCAAGGTCGTCACGGTGATCCGCAAGATATAGCGCCCGGCTCGCGTCGCCTCAGTCGGCCTTGACGAAGCCGTTGGCTTGGGCGACCTCTTCGCTGGCGAACCAGAATTCGGCCAGCGTGTCGTGGTAGAGGGGGCTGCCGGGCGTGTAGTACAGGCCGAAGCTGGCGTTGGCCTTGATCGGGTATCCGTCGGGCACCTGGTACGGGTCGTCCAGCGGCAGCCGCATCGTCGGGCGCACGTGCGCTTCCCCGTCCAAGTGCGACACGGCTCCGGCATCCGCGGCCGCGTGGCGCCCGATTCGCGGCTCCGCGTCCGACGCCGCTGCATCCGCAGCGACGGCGTCTTCAACCTGGGCGTCCGCATCCGAATCCGAATGCGGAACTGCGGCCTCGGCGTAGTGCTCCTCCGCGTGGTCGACCTCCGCATAGTGCTCCTCCGCGTGGTCGCCCTCTGCGGATTCGTCTTCCGCGGACGCCTCCGCGTCGCCCGAATAGCCGGCCTCCGACAGCTGGTCCTCCGAGACGGCGCGGAAGGAGTCGGTGTCCACCGCGTCTGTGTTTTCGTTGTCGACCCCCGGCAGCGCCTCACGTCCCGCGCCCTCGTCGAATTCGGACGGCACGTCCTCGCCGTAGACCCTGGCGAGTATGACATCCTCGGGAAGGGTGTCGTCAGCCGCGGCTTCACGGCTCCAGCTCACGCGCGCCGCGGGACCGGCGTCGGACGCCGACTCCTGGTCCGAGTGAACGTCGCCGCGCTCGAAGTGCTCGGTGGCGAGATCGGCGTCGTCGTGCCCCAGGTGGTCGTCGACCACGACACCGTAGCCGTCGTCATCGTGGTCAGTCTCGCCGGCCGCGGTGTGAGCGCGAGAGCGGCGCCGATACCATCCGAGCCCCATCAACCCCGCCAACACGACCAAGACCAGCACCGGAATTGCCGCCAGCAGCCACCACCAATGCCACGCGAGCTTCTTGGCGTGCGAGGGCATCGCCGACGTGCTCGGTTGGCTTTGCCCGGACACTTGCAGGCCAGACAACAAGGGAGCCAGGTTCGATGGATCGGTGGTGAACGAGTTTTGCGCCCGGTTCCATGAAATCTTGCCGCCGGTGAACTGCTGCGAGACCACGTCGCCGTCCACCGCCTGATCACCGACCGGGGCGCCGAGCTTGCCGGCAGGACCACGGAGTTTGTCCCACGCGGCCTTCATCGCGCCGCGTACGACGAAGGCGCCGTGGTCAGCGGTCCAGAAGATCACCGGCTTGTCGGATGCGGAGAACGGGGCAGTCCGGCTCGGAGGCGTAATGCCGCCGTCGGACTCGTTGGCGGTGGGAAAACCCAGGTCGCTGCCGGCCGGCCCGCCCAGCGACTCGTACTTGGCCAAGATGTCGGTCTCGAGGGCGTTGGCGCCGGTGGCCGGGCTGAAGAACACCTTGCCGTTGGCGAAGTTCTGGGCGATTCCATCACCGCCGATGGGATATGTCCCACCCTGCTTGGCCCCCAGCGGACCGGTCGCGGCGCCGGCCGCGCGCCAGGCCATGTTGATGGCCGCGGTCGGATCGATCACTACCTGCAGACCCTTGAGTTGGTCGGCCAGCACCGCGGGGTTGGTGGTGAACTCCTTGGTTTGCCGGTTCCAGGAGATATCGCCGCCGCTGAACTTCTGCGAGGTGACCTCGCCGTCGTAGGTTTCATCCCCGGTCGGGGCACCCAGAACACCGCCCGAGCTGCCCAGTTTGTCCCACGCGTCGTTCATCGCCCCGCGCACGACGTACGCGCCGTGCTCGGATGTCCAGAAGATCACCGGCTTGTCGCTCGCGGAGAAGGTAGCGACTCGGCTGTCCGGTCCGGCAAGGCCGGGAACTTCGTTGATGGTCGGGAATCCGAGATCGCTGCCGGCCGGGCCGCCCAGCGAGTCGTATTTGTCCAGGATCGGCCCGAAAACGAATTTGGCGCCCGTGTCCGTGGTGTAGTACATCCTGCCGCTGTCGAAGTCCAGGGCGAATCCGTCGCCGACGGGGTAAACGTCGCCCTTCCGTGCCCCGAGCGGCGAGGTGTCGCCACCGGCCTTCTCCCACGCGGCCATCATCGCGGTCTCGGCGTCACCTATCGGCGACGCGGAAACAGTGGGCGCCAGCAGCGCGGCGGCCATCACCGTCGTCGCCATGCCGATCAGCGCGCGCGCAACCAGCTTGCGCATTGGACCTCTCTGCCCCTTCACAAAGCCTCCCAGCCGACGGATAGGCCCCTAGCTGTGGCCATGCCCGCACCCTGCAGACCCTGCGAGCGGGTCGTACGCCCATTGCGGGGCGGTAACCCCATTACAACGCGCATTATCGCCGGGCTCGCATAACTTTGCCCCCGTCGACCAAAAATGCGAAGGCAAATCACGAATATTACGGAAACGGAGACCGCGCCGATGTCGAAATGATGCCGTTCCACGCCCGTATCGGGACCAACCGTGCCTTCGCACGCGCGGTATTCGGGCTAACGTTCCCCAAGCCTGGTGCACCACTCGCGGGCCGGGCACGAAGTTAATGGCTCCAGACCCGGCCGGGCAGTTACCGGCGTCGTGATCGCCCCGACGATCAACGGCTACACAGTCGACATACGCAAAACGCATGCGCCGACGGTACGCGAAGCCGTTAGTCGGTTCACGATCTACCCGCCAAAAAACGAAATAGACCGTTCAATTATTGCGGGCCAGCTAAGCGGCGACGGCCCGCAAGGGTGGCCGCTTGTTGGTCGTTCTGGTCGCTATCAATGCGTCGTCGCACGCGATTGCGGCAGGACACGAACCGCCTGGACAGCACCGACGGGCTAGACCCCGAGGCTGCGGCCGATGATCTCCTTCATGATCTCGGTCGTGCCGCCGTAAATCGTCTGCACCCGAGCATCCAGATACGCTCGGGCGACCGGGTATTCGCGCATGTAACCGTAGCCACCGTGCAGTTGCAGACATCGGTCGATCACGTGCACCTGCTTTTCGGTGGAATACCACTTGGCCATTGCGGCTTGTTCCGCCGTCAGCTTTTTGTCCAGGTGCAGGCGGACGAACTCGTCGACCATTACGCGCACCACGGTGGCCTCGGTGGCAAGTTCGGCAAGCACGAAACGGCTGTTCTGGAAGCTGCCGATCGGCCTGCCAAAAGCTTTGCGGTCCTTGGTGTATCGCAGTGTGTGTTCCAGCACCTGTTCCATCGCCGCGGCCGCCATGATGGCGATCGAAATCCGTTCCTGCGGCAGGTTCTGCATGAGGTAGATGAACCCCATACCCGGTTCGCCCAGCAGGTTTTCGGCCGGAACATGCACGTCGGTGAACGACAGCTCGGCGGTGTCCTGGGCGTCCAGACCGATCTTGTCCAAATGGCGGCCGCGCTCGAAGCCCTCCATGCCGCGTTCGACGACGAGCAGCGAAAAGCCTTGCGCGCCCTTGTCCGGGTCGGTCTGCGCGACCACGATCACCAGGTCGGAGTTGATTCCGTTGGTGATGAACGTCTTTGACCCGTTGAGCACGTAGTGATCGCCCTGTTTGACGGCGCGCGTCTTGATGCCCTGCAAGTCGCTGCCGGTTCCGGGTTCGGTCATCGCGATCGCGGTGATGATTTCGCCGGTGCAGAACTTGGGCAGCCAGCGCTGCTTCTGCTCCTCGGTGGCCAGCTCCAGCAGATATGGCGCGACGATGTCGTTGTGCACGCCAAAACCAATGCCGCTGTAGCGCCCGGCGGTGGTTTCCTCGGCGATGATCGTGTTGTAGCGGAAGTCGGGATTACCTCCCCCGCCATATTCTTCGGGCACCGACATGCCCAGGAAGCCCTGCTTGCCGGCCTCGAGCCAGACGCCGCGGTCGACGATCTTCGCCTTTTCCCATTCGTCGTGATAGGGCGCCACGTGGCGATCCAGAAAGCCCCGGTAGGACGCACGGAACAATTCATGCTCGGGTTCGAAAAGAGTGCGCTGGTACTTGATGGCACCACTCATGGATAACCTCCGCTGACCGCCGGCGAACGGGAACTCTTCGCCCAAGATATACCAACCAGACGGTTGGTCGGCAGCTGGCCAGGTGCGGGTCGGTACGACGGTCCCCGGGGCCGCGCCGGGCGTAACGCCACTGCGAAACCGCCCGGCGAAAATCGCGGCCACGTGACGCTCGCGGCGGTTACCGGGTGGAGAACTCCCGGAGACTGGCGGCCAGCGCCACCGGGACTCGGGCCCTGATCCGGGTGCCGTCGGCGTTGTGCTCCTGGTGCTGCACGCGCCCACCGGCGTGCAGGCGGGCCACCAGGTCGCCGCGGTCATACGGGATCACCACGTCCACGGCGGTATCGGTCGGGGCGGCAAGCTCGGACATCCGCCGCTTCAAGGCGTCGATGCCATCGCCGGTGCGCGCCGAGACGAACATCGCGCCGGGCAGGACGTGGCGGAGCTTGGCCAGCATGAGGTCGCCGGCGGCGTCGACCTTGTTGACCACGAGCAGTTCGGGCGGTGGATCGCCATGATCGTCGGCCTTGTAGTCGACGAAGACTTCGGAGATCACCTGGCGCACCGCATTGATCTGGGCCAGCGGGTTGACGTCCGAGCCGTCCACCACGTGCACCAACAAATCCGCGTCGACGACCTCCTCCAATGTGGAGCGGAATGCCTCGATCAGCTGGGTGGGCAGGTGCCGGACGAATCCGACGGTGTCGGTGAGCACGAACGGCCGGCCGTCCTCGAATTCCGCGCGCCGGGTGGTGGGTTCCAGAGTGGCGAACAACGCGTCCTGCACCAGCACCCCGGCTCCGGTCAGCGCATTGAGCAGGCTGGATTTGCCCGCGTTGGTGTAGCCCACGATGGCGATCGACGGGATATCGCTCGCCAGCCGGCGGCTGCGCTGGGTGTCGCGGGCCTGCTTCATGTCCTTGATCTCGCGGCGCAGCCTGGACATCCGCTCGCGGATGCGACGGCGGTCGGTCTCGATCTTGGTCTCACCGGGACCGCGCAGGCCCACTCCCCCGCCGCTGCCGCCCGCGCGGCCGCCGGCCTGCCGCGACATCGACTCACCCCAGCCGCGCAGCCGCGGCAACATGTACTCCATCTGGGCCAGCGACACCTGAGCCTTGCCCTCCCGGCTGGTGGCATGCTGGGCGAAAATGTCCAGTATCAGCGCGGTGCGGTCGATGACCTTGACCTTCACCGCCTTCTCCAGCGCGGTCAGCTGGGCCGGGGACAGCTCGCCGTCGCAGATGACGGTGTCGGCACCGGTCGCCAGCACCACTTCCCGCAATTCCTGCGCCTTGCCCGAGCCGATGTAGGTCGACGGGTCAGGCTTGTCGCGGCGCTGGATAAGTCCCTCGAGCACCTCCGAGCCGGCGGTTTCGGCCAGGGCCGCCAACTCCTCCATGCTGGCCTGGTTGTCGGTGGCGCTGCCCTCGGTCCACACCCCCACCAGCACGACGCGCTCCAGCCGCAGCTGGCGGTACTCGACCTCGGAGACGTCGGCCAGCTCGGTGGACAGCCCCGCGACCCGGCGCAGCGCCGATCGGTCTTCGAGGGCAAGTTCCCCGGTACTGGGCTCAGAAACGGGACGACCATCCGGCTGATCGTGTGGGGGAATCTCGGGATATGTCATAGGCAATTAGCAATAGTGCACGCCACATCGGCGTCGTGCACGCGAATTAACGCTGTTGCGTACGCCACCATTCCTCGCTGATCTGGCCGCGGGCCACCAGCACCGACGGCCCTCGCAAGTAGCTGGTGGCCTCGGTGATGGTGACCACGACGTCACCGCCGGGCACCCGCACGGTAAGCGTCCCGGTGTCGGCACCGGCGTCGGCCAGCGCGGCGACCGCGGCGGCCACCGTTCCGGTACCGCACGAGCGGGTCTCGCCCACCCCGCGCTCGTGGACCCTCATCTGGACCGCCCCGCCGGCCGGGCCCCAGACCGGCGACGTGAGCACTTCCACGTTGACGCCGTCGGGAAACTGGGCACGGTCGAACTGCACCGGCGCGCCCACGTCCAGCGCCGCGAGTTCCTCGGCACTCAGCCGCGGATCCAGGCAGGCCAGGTGCGGGTTGCCCACATCGACCGCCAGGCCGGTAAACCGCCGGCCGCCGAGGACGGCGTCGCCCGTGCCGAGCCGGTTGGCCTTGCCCATGTCAACGGTGACTTCGGCGTTGGTGTCGTCGACGTGATGCACAGTGACCGGCCGCGGGCCGGCCAGCGACCCGACCACGAACTCGTCGCGGGCCTCCAAACCGCTGGCCCGCAGGTAGTGCGCGAACACCCGGACGCCGTTGCCACACATCTGCGCGGTCGACCCGTCGGCGTTGCGGTAGTCCATGTACCAGTCCGTCACGCCGACGCCGTCGGGCAGGCGTGAGAGCACGCCAACCGCCAGGGCGACGCCCGCGGTGGTAATCCGCAGCACGCCATCGGCGCCCAATCCGCGGCGTCGGTCGCACACCGCCGCCACCCGCGCCGCGGTCAGCGTCAGCTCGGCGTCGAGGTCGGGCAGCAGCACGAAGTCGTTCTGGGTGCCGTGGCCCTTGGCGAATTCCACCTGTTCAGGATACGTGCCGCCACGCCCGCAACGCGCCGTCGACGAGGCCGGCACGGTCGGCGGCGTCGAGCCAGTGCACCCGGTGGTCGCGACGGAACCAGGACCGCTGACGGCGGACGTAACGCCGGGTGCCCACGTATGTTTGCTCCCGCGCGTCGCGCAGCGCAACCGCACTTGGGCCTGCTTCAGCGCCGGCATCCAGCGCCGCCAGCACTTGGGCGTAGCCCAGGGCGCGTGCGGCGGTGACCCCGTCGCGGAGGCCCTCGCGCAGCAGTGCGCGCACCTCGTCCACCAGGCCCTGATCGAACATCGTGTCGGTGCGGCGCGCCAACCTCTCATCGAGAATCGCTGTGTCACAGTCCAACCCGACGATGACGGTGTCCCAGCGCGGCGCGCCGATGCGTGGCGCGGACGCGGCGAACGGCTGCCCGGTGAGTTCGACGACCTCAAGGGCCCGCACCACGCGCCGTCCGTCGGTGGGCAGGATCGCCGCCGCGGCTCCCGGGTCGCGGCGGGCCAGCTCGGCGTGCAGCCGGCCCACTCCGACCTCGGCGAGCCGCTGCTCCCAGCGCGCCCGGATCGCGGGATCGGTCGCGGGAAAGGACCAGTCGTCGAGCAGCGATTGGATGTAGAGCATCGAACCGCCCACGATCACCGGCACCGCACCCCGGGCCGCGATCGCTTCGATGTCCGCGGCGGCGTCCCGCTGATAGCGGGCGACGGTGGCGGTCTCGGTGACGTTCAGGACGTCGAGTTGATGATGCGGAATGCCACGACGCTGCTCGACCGGCAGCTTGGCGGTGCCGATGTCCATCCCGCGATAGAGCTGCATGGCGTCGGCGTTGACGATTTCCGCACCCACCTCGCCGCCGAGTTGCGCGACGCGTTCGGCAAAGTCCAGCGCCAGTTGGGACTTGCCCGTGCCGGTCGGCCCGACAATCGCGAGCGGTCGCCCGGTTGATTTCATAGCTGCCAAATGCCGGCGAAGTAGCCCACGCCGTAGGGCGCTCCCCGGTAGAGCTCCTTTGACGATCGCGGGCCCGGCTCGGCCAGACCGGCCAACACCTGAAACGCGACCCGCCCCACGATCTGGTGCGGGAGCCGGGCCAGCGCGGTGACGTCGCCGCTCGCCAGCGCGTCGTCCAGCACCAGTTGCGACTCGGCGTTGCGCGGGTCATAGCCGCCGGGCGCGGCCGGTGACAGGGTGTTCGCGCCGTCGGCCACGACCAACACCCCGACGGGGTCCGGCGCCCGGTCGATCTCGGCGCGCAGCTCCCTGCCGCGGGCCAGCGCGGTTTCGGCGTCCTGGTCGCCTCGGTAGACCCGCACCTGTGCATCGGCGTCGGGCCTGACCTGGCCGCGCACCCACGCGGCCAGCAGCGCGCACACGGGGAATTCGATCGGGAGGCCGTCGTCTCGCGCGGAGAGCCGAACCGGCAGGTCAACCCCGAAGCCGCCAAAGGTGCCCGTGGCGCTGGGGCCCACTACCTCGTCGGCTCGGCCCGTTCCGACAGCCACCCAGCGTGGTGGCAGCAAGGCCGCGGCTGCCTTCACCGCCGCGGTCAGGTCCGCGACTTCGGCGGCGGCAGCCCCGGCAAGTTCGGGGACGAGCACCGGCGCGGAGGGAATGATCGCGATGGCGCTCAGCATGCTCACCAAACTAACTTGGCGGCTCGGACAGTCACGAGAGCGGGAGCCGGGCCGGACCAAGTGATGGTTCGGCTCGCCTTTGGTCAAAGGGGGGCTTCGAGGGGGGTTTCCTGGGAGGAGCTGCCCTTGCGGTCGCGACGGGTTCGGGGCGCCATCGAGGCGGCCTCGCCGCGGGCCAGCGCAACCGTCGCGATGATGACCATGGCAACCGCCGCGACCAGCACAAACGCCGCGGGACCTGTCGCTCCGAGCGTCTCGCCGAGCACGGTAACACCCAGCACACCGGCGACCACGGGCTTGGCCACGGTCATCGTCGGCAACGACGCCGTCAGCGCGCCGGCACGGAACGCCGACTGCTGGAAGATCATTCCGCACAGTGCCACCAGCAACCAGGGATAGAACTCGGGCGCGCGCAGCACCGCACCCAGGCCTTCTTCGCCCACCTCGACGACGCCCTTGGTCAGCACCGCGAACAGCGCCAGCGACGACCCCGCGACCACCGCCAGCAGCACGGCCGCGATCGGACGGCCGGACCAGATCCGCGCCGCCAGCACACACAACACCAACGCGGGGACCATCACCAGGGCCACCACGAGCCACGTCGACAGCGACGCCCGCTGCTGCCCGGCCTCCGGGTCGCCGACGATGATCACCACTGCCAACGCGCAGGCCAGCACCACCGCCCAGATCCACTCCCAGCGGGTCACCCGGTTATGGCTCAGCCGCGCGTAGATCGGCAGGGCGAACAGCAGCGCGGCCACCTGCAGTGACGTCACCATCACCACCGACCCCCAGGCCAGGGCCGCCGCCTGCAGGCTGTAATTGGTGATCGCCGCCAGGCCGCCCAACCACCACCGACGGTCGCGCAGCGACATCCGGAACAGCTCGAGGTGACCGACTTCCTTGTCCGTGATCTCCTGGGCGGAGCGCTGCCGGATCACATCGCCGATCGCGGAGGCCAGCGCCGCGCACAAGGCGATCAGCGCCGCGACATCCACTTTCGACATAGGGACCCCCTCACGAGCGTTCCCACCAGCGTTCCCTTCGAAGCTGTACGTACACGCACTGTTCGATCACAGTTCAACGACCACTGTAGTGCGGCGGCGCCAGGGTCTTGACCCGCGTCGGGCGGCTATGCGTGGCTGGTTGCGCCCACCACGACGGGCGAAGCAGCCGCCTCCGGCTCGGGGCGATCCCTGAGTTGCCCCTCGTCTCCGGACGCCAAAGAAACCGCCTCGCCACGGGCCAGTGCCGCGGTCGCGACAATCACCACCACCACCGAGGCCACCAACACGATGAGCTTCGGGCCGTCGGCGCCGAGTGTTTCGCCCAGTACGGTGACACCCAGCACCGAAGCCACCACCGGCTCGGTCACCGTCATCGTCGGCAGCGAGGCCGTCAGCGAGCTGGCCCGAAACGACGACTGCTGAAACACCGTCCCGAGTGCCGCGACCAGCAGCCAGCCGTACAGCTCGGGAGTGCGCAGCAACGCCCACAGACCGCCGTCCGCCACGTCGACGATCGCCTTGGTGAACACCGCGAACAACGCCCACGACGACGCCGACACCACTGCCAGCAGCACCGCGGCCGGCGGGCCCGAGCAGGTGCGCGCGCCCAGCACACAAAACGCCATCACCGGGGCGATCAGCACGGCCACGATCGCCCAGGTTTGCAGCGATGCCCGCTGGTAGCCGGCGGCCGGTTCGCCGACCATCACGAACACCGCCACCGCGGTGGCCAGCAGTACCGCCCACCCCCACTCCCGCCGGGTCAGCGCCTTTTTGGTCACCCAGGCTGACACCGGCAAAGCGAACAGCAACGCCGTCACCTGCAGCGCCTGCACCAACACTACTGAGCCGAGTCCCAGCGCAGCGGCCTGCAGCGCGGCACTGAGCACTGCCGCCCCGCCGCCCAGCCACCACCGCGTGTCGCGCAACGACATGCGCAGCAGCTCGACATGGCCGACTTTTTCCTCGGTGATTTCGTGTGCGGACCGCTGACGGACCACGTCTCCGACGCCCGATATCAGCGCCGCGACCAGCGCGAGCAGCGCCGCGATATCCACCTTGGCTATGGTGATCTCCCCCTCCGATCCCACCCGTAACAGCCGTAACATCTCGCCTCGTCACGGTACCGGGCGTGGCGATGCCGCCATATGTCCCGAGCGACGGTGGAATCGAACTGTTATCGATCCAGCGCGATCGCCCGCGACGGCATTTGCGGGGCCCGGCGGGGCGGCCGGTAACCGGCCGGGGCACTAACAGCGGCAAAGGTGGGCGCGCGCCGCTCGCCAAGCTGCTTGAATACTGTTGGAACCGGTTGCGGAGCAGCAGGCGACAGCGGCGAGGCCGCGCCAAACGCTCCCGACCGTACGGGTGCCGCTCAGCGCGGCGGGTGCGCGGGACACAGACCGCGCGAAAGGATTGGAAAAGGGTGGTGACGAGCGGCATGACGGCTGACAAGCCCATCAGCAACGATTCGCCCCGGCCGGCGCCACGTCCGGGACCGCGTCCGGGCCCCCGGCCTCTGAGCTCGGGGCCGCGGCCCACCACCCACGCGGTGGCAACGCACCCGCCGAGCAATCCGCACCAGTTCGGCCGCGTCGACGATGACGGCACGGTATGGCTGATCAGTTCGGCCGGCGAGCGTGTCGTCGGCTCCTGGCAGGCCGGCGACCCGGAAGCCGCATTCGCCCACTTCGGGCGCAGGTTCGACGATCTGAGCACCGAGGTCACGCTCATGGAGGAGCGGCTGACGTCGGGCACCGGAGACGCCCGCAAGATCAGGGCCAATGCCTCCGCGCTGGCCGAGACGTTGCCGACGGCATCCGTGCTGGGCGATGTCGACGCGCTCGAGGGCCGGTTGACGAACCTGATTGCGCGAGTCGACGTCATCGTGTCCGCGGATCGCTCGCGCCGTGAGGGGCAGCGGGCCGCGCTGGTTTCCCGCAAGGAGGCGCTGGCCGCCGAGGCGGAGGACTTGGCCGCCAACTCGACCCAATGGAAAGTCGCCGGTGACCGGCTGCGCGCGATCCTCGACGAGTGGAAGACCATCACCGGCCTGGACCGAAAAGTCGACGAGGCGTTGTGGAAGCGCTACGCGGCTGCCCGGGAAACCTTCAACCGGCGGCGCGGATCCCATTTCGCCGAGCTGGACCGGGAGCGATCGGGGATCCGTCAGGCGAAGGAGGAGCTCTGCGAGCGCGCCGAAGAGCTGTCCGCCTCGACGGACTGGACCGCCACCAGCACGGAATTCCGCAAGCTGCTCACCGAGTGGAAGGCGGCGGGACGAGCGAGCAAAGACGTCGACGATGCCCTCTGGCGCCGCTTCAAGGCCGCCCAGGACGCGTTCTTTGCGGCCCGCAACGCCGTGACGGCGGAAAAGGACGCGGAGTTGCACGCGAACGCGACCGCCAAAGAGGCGTTGCTGACGGAGGCGGAAAGCATCGATACCAGCAACCGCGACGCCGCTCGGGCCGCGCTGCGGTCCATCGGCGAGAAGTGGGATGCGATCGGGAGGGTGCCGCGGGAACGGTCCGCCGACTTGGAGCGGCGGCTGCGTGCGGTCGAGAAGAAGGTGCGCGAAGCCGACGAGACGGATTGGTCCGATCCTCAGGCGCAGGCTCGGGCCGAGCAGTTCCGGACTCGCGCCGAGCAATACGAACAGCAGGCCCGAAAGGCGGCAGCGGCCGGCCGGACCAAGGACGCCGAACAGGCCAAAGCCAACGCCGAGCAGTGGCGGCAGTGGGCCGACGCGGCCGCCGAGGCGCTGAGGCGCTAGTCGTTACGGACCTGCAGGCCTGCCGGCGTCCGGGTCGCCGGGGTTGTCCGGCTCGCCGGGGCTGGTGGTGTCGGTTCCGAAGGTGTCCAGCAGGGTCTTTGACTGCTGCTGTGCGGCAACCTGGCGCCGCTGCTCCTCGGCCGCGAGTTGCACGGCGGTGCGCGACCACACCACCCGGGCCCAGTGAAACGTCAAGACGATCACGGTGATCCACGCGACGATCAGTCCCACCCCGGGTCCGGGATGGCCGGGGGAGGTCTGCCGCGACCAGACGGCCAACAACCCGATCGCGCTGGCGATCGACGTTCCGGCCAGTGCGAGCCAGGCGACTGCCCAGCGCCGGGTGACCAGCGCCAACATCGAGAAGCCGACGCCGAACACCAGCACCAACCAGACGAACACCCGCGACGGCAGGGAGACCGCGGCGGCGCTCGCCCCGTGGCTGCCGAACAGGACATCCCATCCGCGCACATCGCCGGTGTGCGGCAAGATGAACGAACCCAGCAGCACGAACACCAGGATTGCGACCACGAGAGCCCTTGAGCCGGGCTCGATCTCACCCGCCACCCGGCGTTCCGCGGCGTCGATTGCGGTTCGCAAAGCGTCGAGGTCCGTCTCGTCTTTCTTCATCGGGCACATCCCAGGGATGGTGTGGATTCTGAAGGGCCGGCGGACGGTCCGACCGTGGGCATGCCGAGGCCGATGCTGCCCGGGCGCTGCCCGGCGGCGTGCGCGTCACCCGCCCGGGTGCCGCGGTGCGTGCGGATGCCCGCGTCCGCGATGAGGTGGTGCGGGGCGGCCTCGGTGACCACCGTGGTGACGATGTCACCCGGCCGGACCCTGCCGTCGGCGGTGAAGTGCACCAGCCGGCCGTCGCGTGCCCGCCCGCTCATGCGCGCCGTGCGGCTGTCCTTGCGTCCTTCGCCGGCGGCGACCAGCAGCTCGACGGTCTGCCCGATCAGCGCGCGGTTGCCCTCCAGCGAGATCCGCTCCTGCAGCTCGACCAGCCGCTCGTAGCGTTCCTGCACAACGGCTTTGGGCAGCTGGCCGTCGAACGTGGCGGCAGGGGTGCCCGGCCGCTTGGAGTACTGGAAGGTGAACGCGGCCGCGAACCGGGCCTGCCGCACCACGTCGAGGGTCGCGGCGAAGTCCTCTTCGGTCTCACCGGGAAATCCGACGATCAAGTCGGTGGTGATGGCCGCGTGCGGCATGGCCGCCCGGACCCGGTCGATGATGCCCAGATAGCGCTCGGCGCGGTAGGACCGCCGCATCGCGCGCAGCACCCGGTCCGATCCCGACTGCAGCGGCATGTGCAGGGCCGGGCAGACGTTCGGCGTCTGCGCCATCGCCTCGATGACATCGTCGGTGAACTCGGCCGGATGCGGCGAGGTGAACCGCACCCGTTCCAGCCCGTCGACCCGGCCGCAGGCCCGCAGCAGCTCGGCGAAGGCGCCGCGATCGCGGGGCAGCGCCGGGTCGGCGAAGGAAACCCCGTAGGCGTTGACGTTCTGGCCCAGCAGCGTCACTTCGAGCACGCCGTCGTCCACCAGCGACTGCACTTCGGCCAGGATGTCGGCCGGACTGCGGTCGACCTCCTTGCCGCGCAGCGAGGGCACGATGCAGAAGGTGCAGCTGTTGTTGCAGCCGACGGAGACGGAAACCCAGGCGGCATACGCGGATTCACGGGCGCTCGGCAGCGAGGACGGGAACTGCTGCAGCGCCTCGGCGATTTCCACCTGCGCGACTTTGTTGTGCCGCGCCCGGTCGAGCAGCGTGGGCAGCGACCCGATGTTGTGAGTGCCGAAGATGACATCGACCCACGGCGCCTTGCGCAGCAGCGCGTCGCGGTCCTTTTGCGCCAGGCAGCCACCGACCGCGATTTGCATGTCGGGATTGCCGCGCTTGCGTGGGGCCAGGTGGCTGAGGTTGCCGTACAGCTTGTTGTCGGCGTTCTCGCGGACGGCGCAGGTGTTGAACACCACCACATCGGCGTCGGCCCCGTCGGCAGCCCGCCGGTAGCCGGCGGCTTCCAGCAGGCCCGCCAACCGCTCGGAGTCGTGGACGTTCATCTGGCAGCCGTAGGTGCGGACTTGGTAGGTGCGCGCCGGCGCCGCAGCCCGGGCTGCGGCGTCTTGCGTCACCATCGAAGTCACGGGGCCATGGTACGGCGTTGGTGCGTCCGGGCTTGTCCCCGCGGCTCAGCTCGTCACCTCACGTACGTCGGCGCTCCAGCTCGACGTTTAGCTGAACCCGCACCACGTCGTAGGCCATGTTCTGGTCGTAGCCCCGTCGCGCCAGCATCCCGACCAACCGGCGGGCCACTCGCGTCGAGTCACCGTCGAGATCTTCGCGTTTGAGTCTGGCCCGCACCAGCTGCTCGGCCCGCTGCCGCTCAGCGCCGGTGTCGATCCCGCCGAGCACCGTGGTGATCACCTCGTTGTCGACGCCCTTGGTGTGTAGCTCGGCGGCCAGCGCACGCCTGCCTTTTCCCGCGCTGGAGCGGCGAGACTCGACCCATTGTTCGGCGAATTCGACGTCGTCCACCAGTCCGACGGCGGCCAGCCGGGCGAGCACCCTGTCCGTGACGTCGTCGGGGTATCCACGTTTCGCCAGCTGGCCGGACAACTCGGCCCGCGTGCGAGCCCGCGCGGTGAGCAGGCGCAGGCACAACGCCCGCGCCTGCTCTTCGCGGGACGGCTCAGAAATCGACGGGGGCGGGCAGGATGTCGTCATCGGTCACGACCGCGCCAATGCCAAGCTTTTCCTTGATCTTTTTCTCGATCTCGTTGGCCACGTCGCCGTTTTCCATCAAGAAGTTGCGGGCATTCTCCTTGCCCTGGCCGAGCTGCTCACCCTCGTAGGTGAACCAGGAACCGGACTTGCGGATGAAGCCCTGGTCCACACCCATATCGATCAGCGAGCCTTCCTTGCTGATGCCCTTGCCGTAGAGGATGTCGAATTCGGCCTGCTTGAACGGCGGCGACACCTTGTTCTTGACGACCTTGACCCGGGTGCGGTTGCCGACCGCATTGGTGCCGTCCTTGAGCGTCTCGATTCGGCGCACGTCCAAGCGCACCGACGCGTAGAACTTCAAGGCCTTTCCACCCGTGGTGGTCTCGGGGCTGCCGAACATCACCCCGATCTTTTCGCGGAGCTGGTTGATGAAGATTGCCGTGGTCCCCGAATTGTTGAGCGCACCGGTCATTTTCCGCAGCGCCTGGCTCATCAGCCGGGCCTGCAGGCCGACATGGCTGTCCCCCATCTCACCTTCGAGCTCCGCGCGCGGCACCAGGGCCGCCACCGAGTCGATGACCACGATGTCCAGTGCGCCGGAGCGGATCAGCATGTCGGCGATCTCCAGCGCCTGTTCACCGGTGTCGGGTTGGCTGACCAGCAGTGAATCGGTGTCGACGCCGAGCTTCTTGGCGTAATCGGGGTCCAGGGCGTGCTCAGCGTCGATGAACGCCGCGACACCGCCGGCGGCCTGGGCGTTAGCCACCGCGTGCAGCGCGACGGTGGTCTTACCCGAGGACTCCGGGCCGTAGATCTCCACAACCCTGCCACGGGGCAGCCCGCCGATGCCCAAGGCCACATCCAGCGCGATGGATCCGGTTGGGATGACTGAGATCGGCTGACGCATCTCGTCGCCGAGACGCATCACCGAGCCTTTGCCGTAGTTCTTTTCGATCTGGGCCATCGCCAATTCGAGAGCCTTCTCGCGGTCGGGGGCCTGCGCCATGGTGCCTCTTCCTATCGTCGGTGTGACCGGTATCGGTCGGTTGGCCGTGACACTAGAGAAGGCCACCGACAAGTCGTCCTCTTCGAATGATCACCACAGTAGACGAACATCTGTTCGATTCAAGTTTGACACGCCGTGCTGGTTCCGTGTGGCAATATCGGCTACCGAAAGGGCGCCAACGGGCCTGCACAAAGCTCTACAAAAGCTCTACACAAAGCTCTACAAGAAGCTGAGGAAACCGGTGCGAATCCGGTGCGGTCCCGCCACTGTGATCGGGTTGGGCATGTCCTGACCCGAGAGCCAGATACTCACCGTCGGCGCTTCACTCACGTCACTGGGGCGGATCTCCCCAGAGAGGGTGGTCGCGCGCTCATGGACATCTCTATCCAGCTGGCCGAGATATCTTCCTACAGAGGGTTTTTCACGCTTACCGTGCGCGGCGACGCGAGGGGTTGGCATCCGGTCAGGCGGTCATACGACCACGGATTCGCCGATTTGATCGCCGCCACCGCCCGGCGCTACCACACGACGGACTTGCGGATCGGCGCCTCGCTGGTACATCTCGGCCATGCCACCCGGCTGTGGTCACCCGTGCTCGCGTGCACGCTGGGCCACGGCGTGGTTCCAGATCTCACAGAGCTGCAACGTGCCGACGACGGGGCCCAACTGCGAATGCCCGAACCCGTCGGAGAAGCCGTCAACGCGCCTTCAGCGGACTTCCTGTACCGCATCGTCGTGCAACAACACCTGGAACCGCTGGCCGCCGGTCTGCCGGTCAAGCTGGCGCACGCCCTGCTGGCCGGCAACATCGCGTCCGCACTCGTCGGAGCGTCCCGAGCTTTGCTTTCGGCGCGACCCGACCTGCGCCGCGCCATCGTCGCGATCACCAACTCACTACTGGACACGGGCACGTTGGCCGGATCCGGCCTGATCACCACCCCGCATCTGGGCTTCAGGCGTCGTAGCTGCTGCCTGTTCTATCGCGTCCCCGGAAGGTCCGTATGCGGCGATTGCGTGTTCCGCCGGACACCGCGGCCGAACCGGAGTTGAGCCTGCGCCGCTGACATTGAGTGTGCGTTCCCGGCTTTGGATGTGTATCCAGGGTGGCAAAGGGCTCCCGGATCGAGCCCCCAGCGCACGCTCGACGCCACCAGCGCACACTCAATGGCGCGAGAACGCCGCCTCACCACTGGTCGCGGGGCACGTCGAAGTCGACGCACAACGCCCGCCAAACGTCGCGGGGCTCGACGCCGTCCTCGATCGCCCGGGCGGCGGTCCGA
>DASSGQ010000010.1:0-27940 GCA_035693385.1 Mycobacterium sp. | reverse complement strand
TCGACGAGTCACTAGGCTCCGCGCACGTTCCGCGGTTGCCTCATTGAAGGGCCGTCAAGAGCGTGGTGAGAGTCTGCCTCTCGGTCGCGGGGTCGGGTCTGCTGGCCCGCAACGCCTTGAGCGCGTTGTCGATCTGACGGTCGAGGACCTGCCAGGCGTTTTCGTCCAAGGGCTGTAGGGTCGACTGGGCGCCGTCCCAAGCCGTTTCAAGGTCGTTGATCCGGGCAGTCGCGCCGGCCTGGTCGCCTGCCCGCAGCTTGTCGAGGGTGTCCTGGCTAATAGTGCGGAATTTTGCTATCTCTGCCGGCGGGAAATGTGCGGTCGCCTGCCCCGAAAGAGGTTGCGCGGTCACGGGCGCGGCAGCGGCTTCGTGATCGTCGTTGGTTGTCGCGGTGGCGTGGTGTTGTCCGGCGGCCCACACCAGCAGCGCGCCGGTGGCCATAGCGACGGCGGCGTAGTAGCTGAGCATGATCCGCTCCCGACCGGGATTTGTGGTGACGATCGGAGTGTGGGTTCGGTCGTAGTCTTCGATGACGTCGCTGCGGGTGCGGGTTAGGTACACGACCGTAGCGAGGATCGCGGTGAGGAAGAGCGCGCTGGTGGCAGCGGTACCCAACCCGAGGCCGTGGCTGCTCGACGGGGAAGCGAACCAGTCGCCGAGGTTCGCACCCAAGGGACGGGTCAGGGTGTATGCGAGCCAGAAGGACAGTACCGGGTTGGCGCCCAGCCGCCAGCCCATCACGATCGAGATGATCAGGCCAGTCGGCAGCAGCACAGCAGTGCCCGGTCCCCAGCCGGTGAGCTGCAGTGTCCAGTCACCTGCGGCTGTGCCCAGGGCGAAGGTGACCAGCACCGCCACCCAGTAGAACAACTCTCGGGGCAGGGTGACGATGCTGTGGATCGACAGAGTCCGTTCGCGCGCGTACCACACCGCGTAGATGACTGCCAGGGCCGCCGCGAAGACACTTGTGCTCAGCGCGAGCGGAACGCCCAGCTTGTCGGTGAGGATGTCGGTGTAGAGCGTGCCGGTCACACTGAGCACGACCACCGTTAACCAGTAGACGAGCACGACGTAGCGGTTGAGGCGCAATTGCCACCCGAGAACCGCGGCAAGTAGCGCCGCAAAGGCGAGCGCGGTCATGGTCAGACCAAAACCCAGCGTCGTGTTGATCCAGTCGGCGAAGCTCTCACCCACGGTGGTGCACAGGATCTTGATGAGCCAGAACCAAACCGTGACCTCGGGCACCTTGCTCAGCAGTGCGCGCTGGGCCCTGACGGCCTCGGGTTTCGTTGTCTCGGTCATGGCGCCCGACCGTACAGACACGTGGCTGAGCCCACGCTGAGAAGCGGTCTGACCCCAAGAGTCGCGGCGGACCGCCGAGTTCTTGCGCCAGCCGCGGCCCCCGGTTGGCCGTCGAGCCGGTCGTTACCGGAAGAGCCCTCAGCGATGCTCAGCGAACTCTCAGCGGGGCGCTCCCACAGTGGTGTCGATAACTACTGCGCACTAAGACGAAGGGACAAACGATAGTGACTGAAACACCAGAATCTCGCATAGAGCCCGCGGTCATGGGCCCAGAGCGGCGTGACCGGCCCAACAGACTCAGCCAGCTCGCGGCCTGGGCGGGCATCGTAGCCGGGGCCGTATTTGTCGTCGGGGTGATCTTTTTGTCCGGGGTCTGCGCCGGTAGCCACTTCGGCCGGGGCGAATCTGGTGCCTACGAGCGCCATGGTGAATCGTCGGCGGGCATCGATGATAAATACGGCGAAGGCTCACCGGAGGTCGATGGTCACCACGGCGAAAAGTCGTGGGGGCAAAGCGAAGCGGGCCCGCAGCCTTCGATGTCCATAGGCCCGACCACACCGAGCTCGCCGCACCCGTAGCCCAATCCGACATACCGGGTGAGCTACGAACCGCGCTGATTGATGGTGGTTGTTGCCATGAGCATTACCACGTCGCTGAGCACGACTTCATCAGGGTAGTGAAACCGATTGCTGCTCAGAAGTTTTCGATGCCGATCATATCAGCGCCGCAGTCATCATGGCCGCCGTCAGCGAACGCTGCAGCCCGAAGTGGCTGAGCGGCTGAATGTCTCAGCGTTTCCTCAGCGAGGGGATGCCAGTCTGGTGGCCGCGACGTCGGTGGATGTCGCCGGTGAAAGGAGTACAGACACATGAACATCAGAAAGCGGGTTGCTATCGCGCTTGCGGGGTCGGCGATCGTGCTCGGCGCCATGGGGGCCGCTGCCGTGGCTGTCGGTGCGCCGACGCACGTGCCGCTGGTCGCGCCGGCAAGTGGGCCCGACGCGCCGGACTTGCCCGAGCCCGGCGATTCCCCGGACGGGCCGGACGACTAGTAGGCGGTGCGTAGGCCGAGACTGTGGTTTTGACGGTTCTCATTGGAGTGCCGTCGGGGACCGCAGTCTCGGCTAACCGATACTGGGTGCGCCACACTGGGACCGGCGGCCGAGCAACGCTGGCCGCCAGTCGAGGAGGGAAACTCGGGTGAAGGTCCTCGTCGTCGAGGATGAGCCACATCTGGTCGCGACCCTGGCGATGGGGTTGCGCGCCGAGGGATTTGTGGTCGTCACGGCGACCACGGGCATCGATGGCTTGTGGCAGGCAAGCGAGCATTCGTTTGACGTCGTCGTGTTGGACATCATGCTGCCGAGGATGAACGGGTACGAGGTCGTGCGGCAGCTGCGGGCCAAAGAGATCTGGACGCCGGTGTTAATGCTCACCGCCAAGGACGGGGAATACGATCAGACCGATGCGTTGGATTTAGGCGCCGATGACTACCTGACCAAGCCGTTTTCGTTCATCGTGCTTGTTGCCCGGCTGCGGGCCCTCATGCGCCGTGGCGCCCCGCAACGCCCCGTGGTACTGACCGCCGGTAGCCTGTCGCTGGACCCGGTGCGGCGCGCAGTTCACCGCTCTTCCACGCCGATCTCACTGACGCCCAGAGAGTATGCGCTGCTGGAATACCTGATGCGAAACAAGGACGCCGTCGTGACAAAGACCAACATCCTTCACAACGTGTGGGATCACCATTACGGGGGAGCAGACAACGTCGTGGAGGTCTACGTCGGCTATCTGCGCCGCAAGATCGACGCCCCGTTCGGCACCAACACAATCGATACCATCCGCGGTGTCGGCTACCGTCTCGAATCGGGCGATTTTCCCACCGGCAACTGAACAATTACCACCGTTCCGCCGCCGGCGGGTTCGGCGATGCGGACGCTGCCGCCGTGTGCGGCAACGATCTCAGCAACGATGGCCAGCCCCAACCCGGTTCCGCCGCCGCTGCGGGCGCGGCCGGTATCCAGCCGCACAAACCGGTCAAATACGCGCAACCGATCTGGCGCGGATATGCCAGGGCCATCGTCTGACACCGTGAACTCGGCGTGCCCGTCGCTAGTGTGAGCCGTAACGTGGATGCGCGAATAGGCGTGACGGGCCGCATTATCCAACAGATTTCGCACGGCCCGCGACATTGCGCTCGCGTCCCCCTGCACCCGCACCGGGGTCACATCGATATGGACGGCCAGCGCGGTTTCGCGCTGCAGCCGTGCGGTCTCGGCGGCGACCAGGTCATCCAGGTCGACGTCGTCGTGGCGCAACGCAAGCCCGCGTTCGTCGGCCCGCGCTAGCAGCAGCAAATCCTCCACCAGTGATTGCATGCGGTGCGCCTCGGGCAACAGTGTCGTGCTGGCCAGCTGCGGGTTGAGCAGTTGCGGATGGGCCACGCCCACCTCGAGGGCCGAGATGACGGTGGCCAGGGGACTGCGCATTTCATGCGAAGCATCCGCGACGAACCGGCGCTGCGCGGCCTGACCGGATTCGATGCGCGACAGCATCGCGTTCATGGTCACCGCCAGCGCCGAGATTTCATCGCGGTGCTCGGGCACCGGAACCCGCCCGGCCAAATCGGAGACGCTGATTTCGGCGACGCGTGCCCGAATCGCCTCCACCGATCGCATTGACCGTCCCACCAACAAGTAGGTTGCCGCCGCGGCCACCGCGATGACGATCGGTGCCGCTAACGCGAGCCCGAACCCGATGGTTCTAACGGTTGATTCGACCGCTTCGGTGCCGACGGCCACCAGCACCGTGTAGTGCCCGCCAGCGCTGCTCACGGTTTGTGCGGCGATGCGCATGTCGCGGTCGGTGAGCGCGTTGGCGGGAGGGATGCCCACGCGCGGGTTTGACCCCGCCACTTCGATCGGAGCCAGCGCCGCGACCGGCGTAGACGGGGAACGCGCGATCACCGCCCCTGCCGCGTCGATCACCTGCACCCCAACGATGCGCTGATCGGTAGCCAGCAACCGGGCGTCAAGTTCGCCCGCGGTGTCTGTCTGCAGGCCCGCTGCGACGTCTTGCAGGCGCGCGGCGGCGGCGGCGTCCAGGCTGGCTGTCAGCGAGCGATCCAGCACGACCACAAGACCGCCACCTGCTACGACCAGCGCCACCAACACCACCGTGGCCGACACAAACGCCGAACGCGCCGCGATGCCCCAGTATCGCGGGCGCAGCCACGGCGGCAGCCGGCCTAACACCGCCGTCCGTTACATCGCCCACGTGTGCAACTCATAGCTCTCCTCGCCCAGCGGGTGTTCGCCCGTCATCATCATTTTCTCGCCGGTTGGGATCGGGTCGCATCCACCACGCGCGCGCCTCATGACCGCCAGCCCAGTGTGAAACACCGGCGGAGGGAGCCTGCGAAGAACCAGGCCGCCCGCGTCGCAGTGGTACCGTAAACACCGCTACCAGCACGTATTGAGCCAACACAGTGTTCCTCAGCGAAGTCTCAGTCCGAGCTCGTTAGCTTAGGTCTGACAGCGCCCGCCTCAACGGGGCGGCGGGTATGCGGGTGGGATGCGTCACGCGGGTTGCCCGATCAGGACGACCGTTCACCAGCGCACGCCTAGCCGCTCCGGGAAAACGGGAGGCCGTCATTCCATGAATGATGCGACGAAACAGGCTTTGACCAAGGTACCGGCTGTCACCCTGGGCTTTTGGGTGATCAAGGTTTTGGCGACGACGCTGGGCGAGACGGGCGGCGACGCCGTGACGATGACCATCTTGCACGCTGATACGCACAAGAATTGGGGTTATCTGGCCGGCGTCGCCCTGTTCGGCGGCGCGCTGGTGGCGCTCGTTGTCGCGCAGATCTTCGCCAAGCGTTTCCATCCGGCCCTCTACTGGGCGACGATCGTCGCCTCGACGACGTTCGGCACGACGTTAGCCGACTTCGCCGACCGATCGCTGGGGATCGGCTACACGGGTGGATCGCTTCTGCTGTTGTGTTGTCTGTTGGCGACCCTGGGACTCTGGTACTGGTCGGAGGGAACGGTGTCGGTCAATACCGTTTCGACGCCGAAGGTAGAGGCGTTCTACTGGGCCACCATCACGTTTTCGCAGACTCTGGGCACCGCACTCGGAGATTGGCTCGCCGATGACGGCGGGCTGGGCTACGAAGGCGGTGCGCTGGTATTCGGCGCAGGCCTCGTCGCCGTCGCGGCCCTGTATTACTGGACAAGCGTGTCGCGTGTCACGCTGTTCTGGGTCGCGTTCATCTTGACCCGGCCTCTTGGCGCCACCGTGGGCGATTTCCTCGATAAGCCGGTGAGCCATGGCGGCCTGAATCTGAGCCGCCCGCTGGCTTCCGCGGTCATTGCCGTCATAATCGTCGCTCTGGTCATTCTCTTGCCCCAGCGCCCGGGACGGCATCCCGGCCAGAAATCAGGGCGTACGCCGGTACGACCGGAATCGGTCGGAGTCGACGGCGGGCAGCCAAACGACGGCATCGTCCTACCCAATCAGGATGCCCCGGTGGCGGACGGCTGGGCCTCACGCGACGATAAATCCCGCAGGCGTTCAGCGCCGTTTGACGGGTGACCTATGCCGTCTGGTCGCCGAATCCACCGAGCCGGGCCACTGCGAGATACATCGGCTCACCCCTCGTGCGGTCCGTCAGACAATACGAGATCCGCGGCGTCTTCCCTCGGCCCGCGCTTGAGCCAGACGCCGCGCCCACCCAGCCATCGGGTGGGGACTGATCCTGGCTCCGCCCGCGGCTGGTTGATAGCTGCCACGACCCCCCCTCCCAAACGTTGCGACCACCCCGCTACTCGGCGAGCCGAGTAGCGGGATGGACCGCGATAAGCCCTAACTTACTGCGCCGCTTACACATTGCCGCCAGCTCCGCGTAAGCCTTGGCGCCGAGCAGCTCGGTGAGTTCGTCGGCCATGCTTTCGAACACCTGCTTGGCGCCGACATGGGCGGCCGGATCGCCGGTGCAATACCAGTGCAGATCCGCACCACCCGAGCCCCAGCCGCGCCGGTCGTATTCGGTGACGGTGGTTTTGAGGATTTCGACGCCGTCGGGCCGGGTCACCCACTCCTGGCTGCGCCGGATCGGCAACTGCCAGCAGACGTCGGGTTTCATGGTCAGCGGCGCGACGCCCAGCTTGAGGGCTTTGGTATGCAGTGCGCAGCCGGCGCCGGCGGCAAAGCCGGGCCGGTTCAAGAAAATGCAGGCGTCCCGGTATTTTCGGGTGCGGTATTGCGGTTGGCCGTCGTGCTCGTCGAGTTCCAGATAACCCTTGCGGCCCAAGCCCTTGTCGCGGAATTGCCAATCGGCGTCGGTCAGCGTCTTGACCGCATCGTCCAGCCGGGCGCGGTCGTCGTCGTCGGACAGGAACGCGCCGTGCGAGCAGCATCCGTCGTCAGGGCGCCCCGCCACCGTGCCGCGGCAGGCCGGGGTGCCGAATACACATGTCCAGCGGGACAGCAGCCAGGTGAGATCGGCCGCGATCAGGTGCTCGGGATTGTCCGGGTCATAGAACTCCACCCACTCACGGGCGAAGTCCAATTCGACCTCTTGACCCGGCTGCGGATGCGAATTCGCCACGTTGCCAACGTTAGACCACGAATCTGGCTGTGTGACTCGCAGACACTCGTCCCGTGGGGTCGTGGACAGCGGGTGCTGACGGGCCCCGATCCGGGGGCACCCGTTGCATCGATCGCCCGACTGGTGCTGGATTGCCGCCCTCGCCCCCCTCGCCGCTTCGCGGCTGGGGGTACCCCCACCTCACTCCGCTTCGCGGCGTGCATCGTCGCACGACTGGTGCTGGATTGCCGCCCTCCTTCTCACTCCGCTTCGCGGCGTGCATCGTCGCACGACTAGGTTTGTTTCCTGTGCGATTGGGTGTGCTCGACGTCGGCAGCAACACGGTCCATCTGTTGGTGGTCGACGCGCACCGTGGCGGGCACCCGACGCCGATGAGCTCGACCAAGGCCACGCTGCGATTGGCCGAGGCCACCGACAGCTCGGGCAAGATCACCAAGCGCGGCGCCGACAAGTTGATCTCCACCATCGACGAGTTCGCCAAGATCGCGGTGAGCTCCGGCTGCGCGGAACTGATGGCCTTTGCTACGTCCGCGGTCCGGGACGCCGAGAACTCCGACGACGTGCTGGCCCGGGTGCGCAAAGAGACCGGCGTGGAGCTGGAGGTGCTGCGCGGCGTCGATGAGTCGCGGCTGACCTTCCTGGCGGTGCGCCGTTGGTACGGGTGGAGCGCCGGGCGAATCATCAACCTGGACATCGGCGGTGGTTCGCTGGAATTGTCGAGTGGCGTCGACGAGGACCCCGAGGTCGCGTTGTCGCTGCCGCTGGGTGCCGGACGATTGACCCGCGAATGGCTGGCCGACGACCCGCCCGGCCGGCGCCGGGTGGCGATGCTGCGGGATTGGCTCGACGCCGAATTAGCCGAAGCCGGCGTGACCGTGCTCGAAGCGGGTGGCCCTGATCTGGCGGTCGCAACGTCGAAAACGTTCCGCTCGTTGGCGCGCCTCACCGGCGCGGCGCCGTCGGCCGCCGGGCCCCGGGTGAAGAGGACACTTACGGCAAACGGCCTCAGGCAACTCATAGCTTTCATCTCTAGGATGACGACCGCTGACCGGGCAGAACTGGAAGGAGTCAGCGCCGAGCGGGCGCCGCAGATCGTGGCCGGCGCCCTGGTGGCGGAGGCAAGCATGCGAACGCTGTCGATCGAAGAGGTGGACATCTGCCCGTGGGCGCTACGGGAAGGTCTCATCTTGCGCAAACTGGACAGCGAAGCCGACGGATCTGCACTCGTCGAGAGCCCGGTGCGCGATGCTGGAGGTCAGGTAATTGATCGGAACTCGAACCGATCGAGAGGCGACAAACGATGACCGGACCACACTCCGAGAAGGAGGAACCCGGCAGCGGGCCGATCTCAGTGGCCGAGTTGCTGGCCAAGAACGGAACCGTCGGCTCCCCGGCGGTCACCCGACGTCGGCGACGTCGGCGCGGGGACAGCGACGCGGTCACGGTTGCCGAGCTGACCGGCGAGATTCCGGTCATCCGTGACCATCACGACGAGACGGACCACGACGAGGCGGGGCACGGCAAGGCGGAGCGCGGCGCCAACGGCGCCGCCCGGGTTGTCGAATCGGCGCCCACGGAACCCACCCCCGAGCCGGTAACCGAAGAACCGCCCAAAAAGGCCTACTGGTCGCAACCCGAGCCGCGTTGGCCCAAGTCACCGCCGCAGCCCCCACGCTCGGGTCCCGAGCGGAGCGCATACCCGCGGCCCCTGCCCTATGCGGAGCAGTCGGGCGATCGGACCAGCCAATCCGGTGCCGAGGACATGAGTCCGGACCCCGTCGACAACTACGCCGACGTTCCGGTCGATG
Source organism: Mycobacterium sp. (assembly GCA_035693385.1). Taxonomy (GTDB): domain Bacteria; phylum Actinomycetota; class Actinomycetes; order Mycobacteriales; family Mycobacteriaceae; genus Mycobacterium. Next base: position 19,222 of record DASSGQ010000010.1, on the reverse strand, counting down.
TGATGGACTCCGAGGTTCGCGACGCCGACCTGGCGGCCGAGGATTCCGCCTTCGTGCGCTCCTACCTGCAGTCGGATTCCATGCTGTTCGGCGGGCAGACCCTGGCCGATGAGGTCGCCCGGCGGCGCGGCGGCCAGCAGGAAGCGGCTGAACTGGACGCCGAACGCAAAGTCGACGAGGATCGTCCCGACACCAAGGCCAAGGGCGCGGGCGACGCCCGGGTCCACGGCGTGCGGGAGCGGCTTGACGCGTTGTGGCGCGGCAGCGTGATCGTGTTCCAGTCGATTCTGGCTGTCGCGTTCGGGGCCGGCTTGTTCGTGGCCTTCGACCAGCTGTGGCGTTGGAACAGCATCGTGGCATTGGTGCTCTCGGTGCTGGTCATCCTCGGTTTGGTGGTAGGGGTGCGGGTGGTTCGCAAGACGGAGGACATCGCGAGTACGTTGATCGCGGTCGCGGTGGGGGCGCTGATCACCCTGGGGCCGTTGGCGTTGTCGTTGCAGTCGGGCTAGGGCAGATCTACGGACCTACTCGGAACCAGACAGAACTTTGCGCCCAGCAATCAAAGTCGGCCTGTCGACGGCCTCGGTGTACCCATTGCGGGCCGAGGCCGCGTTCGAGTATGCGGCCAGGCTCGGCTACGACGGTGTCGAGCTGATGGTGTGGAGCGAGTCCGTCAGCCAGGACGTCGAGGCCGTCAAGAACCTGTCCGAGCGCTATCGCGTGCCGGTGCTGTCCGTGCACGCGCCCTGCCTGCTGATCTCGCAGCGGGTGTGGGGCTCCAATCCGATTCTCAAGCTGGAACGCAGCGTGCGGGCCGCCGAGGAGCTGGGAGCGCAGACCGTCGTCGTGCATCCGCCCTTCCGCTGGCAACGGCGCTATGCCGAAGGATTCAGCGAGCAGGTCTTGGAGCTGGAAGCATCCAGCGACGTGATGATCGCCGTGGAGAACATGTTCCCCTTCCGGGCGGACCGGTTTTTCGGGGCCGGCCAGTCGCGGGAACGGATGCGCCGGCGTGGCGGCGGCCCGGGTCCGGCGATCTCGGCGTTCGCGCCGTCCTACGACCCGCTGGACGGCAATCACGCGCACTACACGCTGGATCTGTCCCATACCGCGACCGCGGGCACCGACTCGCTGGAAATGGCCGAGCGGATGGGCGAGGGTCTGGTTCATCTGCATTTGTGTGACGGCAGCGGTCTGCCCGCCGACGAGCACTTGGTGCCGGGGCGCGGCACACAACCCACCGCCGAGGTGTGTCAGCTGCTTGCCGCAGGCCGTTTTGCCGGCCATGTGATTCTGGAGGTGTCCACGTCGAGTGCGCGCTCCGCCTACGAGCGCGAGGCGATGCTCGTCGAGTCGTTGCAGTTCGCCCGCACCCATCTGATGCGGTGACCAGGAACGCGTTGTTCACCAGCGCAATGACGCTGTGTGAGGTCGAGCCGGGGACATACGAGGGGGAGCTCGACAAGCACTGGACCATCGGGCCCAAAGTGCACGGCGGCGCGATGCTGGCGCTGTGCGCCAACGCCGCCCGCACCGCCTGCGCCGGCGGATCATCGGACGGGCTGGGGCCGGTCCTGGAGCCGGTGTCCGTGTCGGCAAGCTTCCTGTGGGCGCCCGACCCGGGGCCGATGTTGCTGACGACGTTGATCCGCAAGCGCGGCCGCCGGATCAGTGTGGTTGATGTCGCGCTGATTCAGGGCGACCGGACCGCGGTGCACGCCGTCGTCAACCTCGGCGAGCCCGAGCACGGGACCGTGCCGCTGCTGTCGGCGAACCCGGTCCTGGATTTGATGCCACCGGAACCGCCCGGCGATGTCGCGCCGATCGGGCCCGGCCACCCGCTGGCCGGGCTCGTGCACCTGGGCGAAGGCTGCGACGTGCGGCCGCTGCTGTCCACCCTGGCGCCCAGTGCCGAGGGCCGGCCGCCGGTGATCCAGATGTGGGCACGCCCCCGCGGCGTGGCCCCGGACCCGCTGTTTGCGCTGATGTGCGGGGATCTGTCGGCGCCGGTGACCTTCGCGGTGGACCGCACCGGCTGGGCGCCCACCATTCAGCTGACCGCCTTCCTTCGCGGCCTCCCGGCCGATGGTTGGCTGCGGGTGGTGTGCACCTGCGTGGAGATCGGGCACGACTGGTTCGACGAGGACCACACCGTGGTCGACAGCTCGGGACGCATCGTGGTCCAGTCGCGCCAGCTGGCGATGGTGCCTGCCCGGTAGCGCGGATCGGCTGGCCCGTCTGCGATGCTTTCCGGCATGGCAAGAATCGCGATCATCGGTGGCGGCAGCATCGGGGAGGCGTTGCTGTCGGGCCTGCTGCGCTCCGGGCAGCAGGTGAAAGACCTGGTGGTGGCCGAACGGGTGCCGGAGCGCGCCAAATACCTCGCGGATACCTATTCGGTGTTGTCGACGTCGGTGACCGAGGCGGTGGACAACGCGACATTCGTCGTCGTCGCCGTAAAGCCGGCCGACGTCGACTCGGTGATGGGGGAGCTCGCCCGCGCGGCCGCCGCTGCCGAGAACGACAGCGCCGAGCAGGTCTTCGTCACCGTCGCGGCGGGGATCGCGATCTCCTACTTCGAAGCCCGGCTGCCGGCCGGAACGTCGGTGGTTCGGGCGATGCCGAATGCGGCCGCGTTGGTGGGTGCGGGGGTAACCGCCCTGGCCAAGGGCCGTTTCGTTACCCCGCCACAGCTCGAGGGGGTGTCGGCCCTGTTCGACTCGGTCGGCGGCGTGCTGACGGTTCCCGAATCCCAGATGGATGCCGTGACCGCGCTGTCCGGCTCGGGCCCGGCGTATTTCTTTCTGCTGGTCGAGGCCCTGGTGGACGCCGGTGTCGCGGCGGGTCTGAGTCGCGAGGTCGCCACCGACCTGACCACGCAGACGATGGCCGGGTCGGCGGCAATGCTGCTGGCGCGGATGGATTCCGACCGGCGAGGCGTCGAGGGCGAGGAGGCGGGAAGGTGGGCGGACACTACGGCGGCGCAGCTGCGCGCGACGGTCACCTCGCCCGGTGGCACCACCGCTGCCGGGCTGCGCGAACTGGAACGAGGCGGTTTGCGGGCGGCTGTCGACGCGGCGGTTCAGGCCGCCAAAAGGCGCTCTGAACAGCTAAGAATTACATCTGAATAATTTTAAAATTTCGAATTGATTATCCCCCACCAGTACCAGTAACCCCACTAGTCCCGCTATTCTCCTCTTTGTAAGCACGTGTGGGTGCCAGCGGAGGGGAAGCCGCTGGCATTGCGCGGGCCTGACACGATTGGGTTGCGATGACGTCTACGAACGGGCCATCGGCGCGAGATTCCGCTGGTAAGCCCCGGGACACCAGTTCCGGCGATGGCCAGCAGGCCAGGACACAATTTCTCACCGTCGCGGAGGTGGCCGCGCTGATGCGGGTCTCCAAGATGACGGTGTACCGGTTGGTGCACAACGGCGAGCTGCCGGCTGTTCGGGTGGGGCGCTCCTTCCGGGTGCACGCCAAGGCCGTGCACGACATGCTGGAGACCTCGTACTTCGACGCGGGCTGACCTGACTCCTGCCGCGCCGCGAGATCGTCCAGATTTTCCGGGCGTGACCGTCACCGCATCGGGCACCACGTGGCCTTGCCAACGGTCACGAGGCTGCCGGTTTGGTGTTCGACGCCGCCGGCCGGGTAAAGTGGCGGGGTCCTTTTATAGTCGTCTCAAGCGGTCACGGGTTGGATAGCGGAGTTCATGGGTTCAGTAATCAAAAAGCGGCGCAAGCGCATGTCGAAGAAAAAGCATCGCAAGCTATTGCGTCGCACCCGGGTGCAGCGCAGAAAACTTGGCAAGTAACCCGCGCCAACCCTCACCCCGCCGTAACGCCGCCGTCTTGCCGGCCCGTTAGGCTATTTGAGTGGATCAGTCGAACGGGGATGGTGGCGGCACGGGCGGCACCGCGACCAACACCGTGCATTACCCCAAAATTGTGCTGGTCACCGGTGCCTGCCGGTTTCTGGGCGGTTACCTGACCGCTCGGCTGGTGCAGGACCCCTTGATCAAAGGGGTCATCGCGGTCGACGCGATCGCCCCCAGCAAGGACATGCTGCGGCGGATGGGCCGGGCCGAGTTCGTCCGCGCCGACATTCGCAATCCATTCATCGCGAAGGTGATTCGCAACGGTGACGTCGACACCGTGGTGCACGCCGCTGCGGCATCCTACGCGCCGCGATCCGGCGGCAGCGCGGCGTTGAAGGAACTCAACGTGATGGGCGCGATGCAACTTTTCGCGGCCTGCCAGAAGGCGCCCACGGTGCGCCGCGTCGTGCTGAAGTCGACCTCCGAGGTGTACGGGTCGACCGCGCACGATCCGGTCATGTTCACCGAGGACAGCAGCAGCCGTCGACCCTTCCGGGACGGCTTTGCCAAGGACAGCCTCGATATCGAAGGTTACGTGCGGGGACTGGGCCGGCGCAGACCCGATATCGCGGTGACGATTCTGCGGCTGGCCAACATGATCGGTCCGGCGATGGATACCACGCTGTCGCGCTACCTGGCCGGGCCGGTGGTCCCGACGCTGTTCGGCCGCGACGCGCGGCTGCAGTTGCTGCACGAGCAGGACGCGCTGGGAGCGCTCGAGCGCGCGGCGATGGCCGGCAAGGCCGGCACGTTCAACATCGGCGCCGACGGCATCATCATGCTGTCGCAGGCGATCCGGCGGGCCGGCCGTATCCCTTTGCCGGTACCCGGGTTTGGCGTCTGGGCGCTGGATTCGCTGAGGCGGGCCAATCGCTATGCGGACGTCACCCGCGATCAGTTCAATTATTTGAGTTATGGCAGAGTCATGGACACCACGAGAATGCGCTCTGAGCTCGGCTACCAGCCGAAATGGACCACCGCCGAGGCGTTCGACGACTACGTTCGCGGCCGCGGCCTCACTCCCATAATCGACCCGCATCGGGTACGCTCCCTGGAGGGTCGGGCCATAGCGTTGGCGCAGCGCTGGGGTAGCCGAAATCCAATTCCACGGGGTGGGGTCAGGTAGATATCGTGGCGGGTGAAACCAGGGCGAACGTCATTCCACTGCACACGAATAGGGCTCGGGTAGCGGCGCGTCGCAGAGCCGATCAGCGGGCGGAATCGTCCCGTCAGCACCCTTCGCTCCTGTCCGATCCCAATGGTCGTGCGTCCGCCGAACAGATCGCCGCCGTCGTCCGCGAAATCGATGAGCACCGGCGTGCTGCGGGCGCGACGCCGCCGGCCGAGGCCCCGCTGAACGAGCTCGCGCAGCGCGTTGCCGCCGTCGCCGGTTTCCTCCGGCAGCGGCTCGCGGGTGACTACACCGTCGACGAGTTCGGGTTCGATCCGCACTTCAACAGCGCGATCGTCCGGCCTTTGCTGAGGTTCTTCTTCAGGTCGTGGTTCCGGGTCGAGGTCAGCGGCATCGAGAACCTGCCGAGCGACGGGGCCGCGCTGCTGGTGGCCAATCACGCCGGCGTGCTGCCCTTCGATGGGCTGATGCTGTCGGTCGCGGTGCACGACGAACATCCGGCGCACCGGGACCTGCGGCTGCTGGCCGCCGACATGGTGTTCGACCTGCCGGTGATCGGCGAAGCGGCCCGCAAGGCCGGCCACACCATGGCCTGCACGACGGACGCGCACCGGCTGCTCGCCGCGGGCGAGCTCACCGCCGTGTTCCCGGAGGGCTACAAGGGCCTGGGCAAACGCTTCGAGGACCGCTATCGGTTGCAGAGGTTCGGCCGCGGCGGCTTCGTGTCGGCGGCGCTGCGCACCAAAGCCCCCATCGTTCCGTGCTCGATCATCGGTTCCGAAGAGATCTATCCGATGCTGACCGACGTCAAGCTGCTGGCGCGGCTGTTCGGGCTGCCGTACTTCCCGGTCACCCCGCTATTCCCGTTGGCCGGGCCTGCGGGCTTGGTGCCGCTGCCGTCGAAGTGGCGGATCGCGTTCGGTGAGCCGATCTACACGAACGATCACGCCACGTCCGACGCCGAGGATCCGATGGTCACCTTCGAGTTGACCGACCAGGTGCGCGAGACGATTCAGCAGACGCTCTACCGGCTGCTGGCCGGGCGCCGCAACATCTTCTTGGGTTAGCTTTCGGCGTGCTTTGGCGCGTCTTTGGGGCGGCCTTGAGGCGGCCAAGTCGCGAGCGTAACGCCACTGCCAAAAATCTGGCCGAAATGCGCAGCAGCGTTACGCCTGGGGCGGCGGAAAGGCCACCGCGTCCTACGTGAGGACTACTTGACCATCGTGAACTGGCAGACGTTCGTGTAGCCGTCGCGGAACAGGTCGGAGCAGCCGCGCAAGTACTTCAAGTAGATGTCGTAGGTCTCCTGCCCCTTCAGGGCGATCGCCTCTTCCTTGTGCGCCTCGAGGGCATCGCCCCAGGCGGTCAGCGTCGGGACGTAGTTCTTGCCGATGAAGTGGTGTCGCTCGATATTGAAACCCGCACCCGTCGAGTATTTGTCGACCAGATCGACCTGGGGCAACTTTCCGCCCGGGTAGATCTCCTTCAAGATGAAGCTGATGAACCGCAGCAGGGTCATGTTCACCTTCAAGCCCATCGCGTTGCCCTCTTCGCGGCTGGGCACCACGATCGAGTGCAGCAGCATGCGGCCGTCGTCGGGCAGTAAGTCGTAGTACTTCTTGAAGAAGGTGGCGTAGCGCTCGTACCCGGCGTCGCCCGCACCGTCGGCAAAGTGCTCAAACGCACCCAGCGACACGATCCGGTCGATCGGCTCGTCGAATTCTTCCCAGCCCTGGATGCGCACCTCTTTGCGGCGGGGGCTGTCCATCTTGTCGAACTCGGCCACACAATGGGCGTACTGGTTCTCGCTGAGCGTCAGGCCGATCACGTCGACGTCGTACTCGGCCACCGCGTGCCGCATCGTCGAGCCCCACCCGGAGCCGATGTCGAGCAGCGTCATGCCGGGCTTGAGGCCCAGCTTGTCCAGAGCGAGCTTGCGCTTCGCGTATTGCGCCTCTTCGAGCGTCTTGGTCAGATGTTGCGGGTCCGGATTCTCGTCGAAGTAGCCGCAGCTGTAGGTCATCGACGGGTCAAGCCAGAGCTTGAAGAACTCGTTCGACTTGTCGTAGTGGGATCGGACTGCTTCAACAGGTGGCTTCAGCTGCGTTGCGTGGTTTTCACCCTGTGACGTCATTGATTCGTTCCTACTTTCCCGCTGATATTGCTGCTATTGCGGCGACGGTTTCTTCAGCGCCTGCGTCTTGTTGTGCTGCTTCACCCAGCATCGTGACCGTGCTGGTGACCACCGGATTCCCGTCAGCATCTGTGACTTCGCTGCGAATCTCCGCGATGACGGTGCCGTGGGACTCCAACACCGAGTCTAAATAGGTGTCGAAAAAAAGCTTGTCGTTGGCCACGATCGGCCGGTGAAACCGGAACTTCTGGTCCCGGTGGAAGACCCGGGCGATGTTGATCGGGATGTTGAACTTGGTGAAGATCTCGAGCTGGACACGCCGTCCGGCCACGGCCAGGAAGGTCAGCGGCGCCACCACCCCCGGATACCCGGCCGCAGCGGCGTCAATCTCGCTAAAGTGCGCAGGGTGTTCGTCCTTCACCGAGAGCGCGAACTCCCGGATCTTCTCGCGCCCGACCTCGAAGTAATCAGGTGCCCGGTAATGGCTGCCGATGAGTCCTTCGGCGTCTGGGTGGACTGTCATGGCGCTTTACTCTCCGCTCGAATAAGTCTCAGCGGCGCAGCTTATCAGCGTGTTTGGCGCTTCGACGCCAGCGCCGCCAGCGCACCGCCCGCGGCACCCAGCGCCAGGGCCGACGGAACCCCGATGCGAGCGGCCTTGCGGGCCGTCCGGAAGTCGCGGATCTCCCACCCCCGTTCGCGGGCCAGGGCACGCAGTCACGCGTCGGGATTGATCGCGACCGCCGTGCCCACCAGCGACAGCATGGGTACGTCGTTGTAGCTGTCCGAATAGGCGGTGCAGCGTCTGAGGTTGAGGCCCTCACGGATCGCCAGCGAGCGCACCGCGTGCGCCTTTCCCGTGCCGTGCAGGATCTCGCCGACCAGCCTGCCGGTGAAGACCCCGTCGACCGATTCGGCGACCGTTCCCAGCGCGCCGGTCAGACCGAGCTGCCGCGCGATGGTCGCCGCGAGCTCGTACGGCGTGGCGGTGATAAGCCAGACCTGCTGGCCGGCGTCGAGATGCATCTGGGTGAGCTCACGGGTTCCGGGCCAGATCTTGTCAGCGATGATCTCCTCGTAGACCTCCTCGCCCAACCTCATCAGCTGCTCGACGGAGCGGCCCTCGATGAACGCGAGCGCCTTGCGCCGTCCGGCGGCGACGTCTTCGCTGTTCTCCTTGCCGAGCAGCTGGAACTTGGCCTGGGCGTAGACGAATCCGAGCACATCGCGATAGGTGAAGTAGTGGCGCGCGGCCAGCCCGCGCCCAAAATGTACGGCCGAGGACCCCTGCACCAGGGTGTTGTCGACGTCGAAGAATGCGGCCGCGGTCAAATCGATCGGCGGCTGCGGACGGCCCTCCGCGGCGGTGCCCGCGGTCTGCAAGTCATGGAGCGCACGTATCGCGCTCGCGTTGTCGACCAGCGACTGCAGGTCAACGCGACCGATCGGGTCCGCGCCGCCCGACTCAGAGGAAGCCATGGCCCAACCTCCTAGATCGCTGTGCCGCCCGGTGACCAGGGCAGTGGTAGGTAACAACCCTATCCGGCCGATGTTTGAGCTGATTTACGCGTCTGGCCAGGGTATGGGTGCACGCCGCCGGGCGCAGCCGGTGCCGATCAAAAGCGGCGAGACCCGGCGCCGCGGGTCACGACCACATACCCACATTCGTCGACATCGCGCCCGTGTAGTTGCGGTGGGCGATCGCGCCCGAGGTTCGCAAGTGGGCCAACGCCTCGCGCATCATCGCCTCGCCGCGAGCCCAGTGGCGGTGTGCCTCGGCGTGGGCCGCCGCGCCACGGCCCGTCCAGGTCGTGTGCAGATTGGTTACCAGAGAATCGATTTCGGTGAGCATCTGCTCGGCGCAGCGCTGAAACTCCATCATCCGCTGCACCGCGTCCGCCAACGCGTCCGTATCCACCCGAAACGGCTCAGCCACGGTCCACCTCGCGCAGTTCCTGCGCGGACACCGCCTCGTTCGCGCTGTACATCCCGCCGGCCTCGGCGACCAAGCGTGCCAGCATCGATAAGCCCATCTCCACCTCGCCGGCTCCGCGATGCCACAGCTCCCACGCGGCGCCGTAGGCATTTCCCGACGCGCCGCGCCAGCCGCCCAGCAGTTGGCCGACCTGATCGTCGAGAGCGGCCAGCCGGTTGCGCAGGTCCTCTGCGCTGGCGCACACCGCTTCGGTGAACCCCCGCATCGCCTCCGGGTCGGCCCGCAATGTGCCGTCAGCAGCCATGGCGGCAACCTAATCGCCACCGCGCGGCCTCCACAATTCACCCGCTGGTGGCCAATGTCACACTGGTGGCCATGACCCAGCCCACCCGCCGCCCGCAGGTGGAGCTATTGACCCGCGACGGCTGCAGCATTTGCGCACGGGTCCACGCGCGGCTGGCGGAACTGGCCGGTGAGCTGGGCTTCGAGCTGTCCACAACCGACGTCGACGCTGCGGCGTCGGCGGGCGACCCGGGGTTGCGGGCCGAGTTCGGAGATCGCCTGCCGGTGGTCCTGCTGGATGGCCGCGAGCACAGCTACTGGGAGGTCGACGAGCCACGGCTGCGCGCTGACCTCGCTCGATGACAGGGCGGGCCGAATCGGGCCGTTGACCGGCCGTCCAGGCGTCGAACCGAGCCGCCCACGTTGCTCCCGGTCAGGCCACCGGAAAATCGCGGCCGATCATTTGGTAGCCCACCTGATAAACGTTTACCGTGGACACCAGTTCAGTTACTGGAGCGAGCAAGGGAGCTGGCCAGGTGATGCTGCCGTGAGCGTCCTGCTCTTCGGGGTTTCGCACCGCAGTGCGCCGGTATCCGTCCTGGAACAACTCAGCATCGACGAATCCGATCAGGTCAAGATCGTCGACCGCATGTTGCAGTCACCGCTGGTGACCGAGGCGATGGTGCTGTCGACGTGCAACCGGGTCGAGGTCTACGCCGTCGTCGACGCGTTCCACGGCGGGTTGGCGGTGGTCGGGCAGGTGCTGTCGGAACACTCCGGCATGTCGATGGGTGAGCTGACCAAGTACGCCTACGTCCGCTACAGCGAGGCGGCCGTAGAGCACTTGTTCGCGGTTGCCAGCGGTCTGGATTCGGCGGTGATCGGCGAGCAACAGGTCCTCGGCCAGGTGCGCCGCGCGTATGCCGCCGCGGAGACCAATCGCACCGTCGGCCGGGTGCTGCACGAGCTGGCCCAGCGGGCACTGTCGGTGGGCAAGCGGGTGCACTCCGAGACGGCGATCGACGCCGCCGGCGCTTCGGTGGTGTCGGTCGCCCTGGGGATGGCCGAACGCAAGCTGGGTGGGCTGGCGGGCAAGACCGCCGTGGTCATCGGGGCCGGAGCGATGGGCGCCCTGTCGTCGGCGCACCTGACCCGCGCCGGCATCGAACGCGTCCAAGTGCTCAACCGGTCCCTGTCCCGGGGACAGCGGCTGGCCCGCAAGACCCGCGAATCCGGAGTTCGGGCCGAGGCGTTGACCCTCGACCAGCTGGCCGATGTGCTGCCCGACGCCGACGTCGTGGTCAGCTGCACGGGCGCGGTCAGCCCGGTGGTTTCGCTGGCCGACGTGCACCACGCGCTGGCCGCGGCCCGTCGAGACGAGGCGACCCACCCGCTGGTGATCTGCGACCTGGGCATGCCGCGCGACGTCGATCCGGCGGTCGCCGGGCTGCCCGGCGTCTGGGTCGTCGACGTCGAGCGCGTGCAAGACGAACCGTCGGCCCACGCCGCGGCCGCCGACGTCGACGCCGCCCGCAACATCGTGGCGTCCGAGGTCGCCGCCTATCTGGCGGGACAGCGAATGGCCGAGGTCACCCCCACGGTGACCGCGTTGCGCCAGCGGGCCGCCGACGTGGTCGAAGCGGAGCTGCTGCGCCTCGACAACCGGTTGCCCGGCCTGGAGAGCACCCAGCGCGAGGAGGTGGCCCGCACCGTGCGGCGGGTGGTCGACAAGCTGTTACACGCGCCCACCGTGCGGATCAAACAACTCGCCAGCGCCCCCGGCGGCGACAGCTACGCGGAGGCCCTTCGCGAACTCTTCGAACTCGACCAAACCGCCGTCGACGCCGTCGCCGCAGGCGAATTGCCAGTGGTGTCAAGCGGATTCGACGCGGGCCCTACCCGCGGCGCGGGCGGTCCACAGCCGTCGGGCGATTAGCTGATTGGGACACGTGATCCGGATAGGCACGCGGGGCAGTCTGTTGGCCACCACCCAGGCCGGCGTCGTCAGAGACGCTCTGATCGCCAACGGCCACCCGGCGGAGCTGGTGACCATCACCACCGCAGGTGACCAGTCGTCGGCGCCCATCGAAACGCTGGGCGTGGGCGTCTTCACCACCGCGCTGCGTGAGGCCATCGAAGACGGCCGGGTGGATGCCGCGGTGCACTCGCACAAGGATTTGCCAACCGCGGCCGATCCAAGGTTCACGGTGGCGGCGATACCCCGGCGGAACGACCCCCGCGACGCGGTGGTGGCCCGCGACGGGTTGGTGCTGGGGGAGTTGCCACCGGGTTCGCTGGTGGGCACGTCGTCCCCGCGGCGGGCCGCACAGCTTAGAGCATTGGGTCTCGGTTTGGAAATCCGCCCCCTACGAGGCAACCTAGATACCAGGTTGAACAGGGTAAGCAGTGGTGATCTGGACGCGATCGTGGTGGCCCGGGCCGGTCTGGCCCGGCTGGGCCGCCTCGACGATGTGACCGAGACGCTGGAGGCGGTGCAGATGTTGCCAGCACCGGCACAAGGCGCGCTCGCCGTCGAATGCCGCGCCGGTGACAGCCGGCTCGCCGCGGTGCTGGCAGAGCTGGATGACGCCGACACACGCGCGGCGGTCACCGCGGAGCGAGCTCTGCTGGCCGAACTGGAGGCCGGATGTTCCGCACCGGTGGGCGCGATCGCAGAAGTGGTCGAGTCCATCGATGAGGACGGCCGCGTCTTCGAAGAGCTGTCGCTGCGTGGCTGTGTGGCGGCGCTGGACGGGTCCGACGTGATCCGCGCGTCCGGCGTCGGTACTCCCGGCCGGGCACGAGAGCTGGGGATCTCGGTCGCCGCGGAGCTGTTCGAACTCGGCGCCCGGGAGTTGATGGGGACGGCGCGGCAAGACCCCGCGCGAGGAAACTGAATGAGAATCACTTGGGAGCGACAATGACGACGCGAGGGCGTAAGTCGAGGCCGGGCCGGATCACGTTCGTGGGCTCCGGTCCGGGCGACCCGGGATTGCTGACCACGCGGGCTGCCACGGTGCTGGCCAACGCCGCCCTGGTGTTCACCGACCCCGACGTCCCCCAGCCCGTGCTGGCGCTGATCGGCAAAGACCTGCCACCGGTCTCCGGACCGGTGCCGGCGGGTCCCGTTGCCGGCAGCGACGACGGCAGCACCGACGGCGACTCGGGCCGGGCCGCGCCCGCGGTGATCTCCGGCGGTCCGGACATCCGGCCGGCCCTGGGTGAGCCCGCCGAAGTCGCCAAGACGCTGACCGCCGAGGCCCGCTCCGGCGCCGACGTGGTGCGGCTGGTGGCCGGTGACCCGCTGACGGTCGACTCGGTCATCACCGAGGTGAACGCCGTCGCCCGTAGCCACCTGCACATCGAGATCGTGCCGGGCCTGGCCGCCACCAGCGCCGTCCCCACCTACGCGGGGCTGCCGCTGGGTTCCTCGCACACGGTCGCCGACGTGCGCGACCCACATGTGGATTGGGAAGCTTTGGCCGCGGCCCCCGGCCCGCTGATCCTGCAGGCCACCGCGTCGCATTTGGCCGATGCGGCCCGCGCCCTGATCGATCACGAGCTGGCCGATACCACGCCCTGCGTGGTGACCGCCCAGGGCACCACCTGCCAGCAGCGTTCGGTGGAAACCACGCTGCAAGGGCTGACCGATCCGGCCGTGTTGGGCGGCACCGATCCGGCCGGTCCGATGACCGGTCCGCTGGTGGTGACCATCGGTAAGACGGTGGCCAGCCGGGCGAAGCTGAACTGGTGGGAAAGCCGTGCGCTGTACGGCTGGACCGTGTTGGTGCCGCGCACCAAGGACCAGGCCGGCGAGATGAGCGAGCGGCTGACGTCCTACGGTGCGCTGCCGATCGAGGTGCCGACCATCGCCGTCGAGCCGCCGCGCAGCCCCGCGCAGATGGAGCGGGCCGTCAAGGGCCTGGTCGACGGCCGCTTCCAGTGGGTGGTGTTCACCTCCACCAACGCGGTGCGCGCGGTGTGGGAGAAGTTCGGCGAGTTCGGTCTGGACGCCCGCGCGTTCTCCGGCGTCAAGATCGCCTGCGTCGGTGAGTCGACGGCCGACCGGGTCCGCGCCTTCGGGATCAGCCCCGAGTTGGTGCCGGCCGGCGAGCAGTCCTCGCTCGGTCTGCTGGACGACTTCCCGCCCTACGACAGCATTTTCGACCCGGTGAACCGCGTGCTGCTGCCGCGGGCCGACATCGCCACCGAGACGCTTGCCGAGGGTCTGCGCGAGCGTGGCTGGGAGATCGAGGACGTCACCGCCTACCGGACGGTGCGCGCCGCGCCGCCACCGGCGGCCACCCGCGAAATGATCAAGACGGGCGGCTTCGACGCGGTCTGCTTCACCTCCAGCTCCACGGTGCGAAACCTGGTCGGCATCGCCGGCAAGCCGCACGCGCGGACCATCATTGCCTGCATCGGCCCCAAGACGGCCGAGACCGCGGCCGAGTTCGGCCTGCGGGTCGACGTCCAGCCCGAGACAGCGGCAGTCGGCCCGCTGGTCGACGCCCTGGCCGAGCACGCCGCGCGGTTGCGCGCCGAGGGCGCGCTGCCACCGCCGCGTAAGAAGAGCCGCAGGCGCTAGCTAATGCCCTACCCGCGGCAGCGGCCGCGCCGGCTCCGCTCAACGCCCGCTTTGCGTCGTTTGGTGGCGCAAACATCCTTGGAGCCAAGGCATTTGGTGCTCCCGATGTTCGTCGCCGACGGCATCGACGACCCGCGGCCGATCGCCTCGATGCCGGGCGTGCTGCAGCACACCCGCGATTCGCTGCGCAGCGCCGCCGCGGCTGCCGTCGCCGCCGGGGTAGGCGGGCTGATGCTGTTCGGCGTGCCCCGCGAACAGGACAAGGACCCAGCCGGCTCGGCCGGCACCGACCCCGACGGCATTCTCAATGTCGCGCTGCGTGACCTAGCCAAGGATCTCGGTGACGCCACCGTGCTGATGGCCGACACCTGCCTGGACGAGTTCACCGACCATGGGCACTGCGGGGTGCTGGATGCCAGGGGCCGGGTGGACAACGACGCCACCTTGGCTCGATACGTGAAACTGGCTGTGGCGCAAGCGGAATCGGGTGCCCATGTGGTCGGGCCGAGCGGGATGATGGACGGTCAGGTGGCAGCGATTCGCGACGGACTGGACGCCGCGGGCCACACCGAGGTGGTGATCCTGGCCTATGCCGCGAAATTCGCCTCGGCGTTCTACGGCCCATTCCGCGAGGCGGTGAGCTCCAGCCTGTCCGGGGACCGGCGCACCTATCAACAGGAGCCGGGCAACATCCGGGAGGCGCTGCGCGAGGTCCAGCTGGATCTCGACGAGGGCGCCGACATCGTGATGGTCAAACCCGCGTTGGGTTACCTTGACGTCGTGGCCGCGGCGGCCTCGATGTCGCCGGTGCCGGTGGCCGCCTACCAGGTATCGGGGGAGTACGCGATGATTTGCGCCGCGGCCGCGAACGGCTGGATCGACGCGCGCGCCGCCGCGCTGGAATCGTTGACCAGCATCCGCCGCGCGGGAGCCGATATCGTGCTCACTTACTGGGCCGCGGAGGCGGCGGATTGGCTTTCCTGACTGCGCGGGCGGCGGGTGACAATCAGGGGATGAGGCTTCCAATGACCACAGCGCGGGACGTCAAACCCAAGCCACTGTTCTACGAACCGGGTGCCAGCTGGTATTGGGTGCTGACGGGCCCGGCCGCGGCGGTGTCCATGATCATGATCGAGATATGGAGCGGCGCCGGCGCGCAGCTGCCTATCCCGGCGATGTTTCTGGTGATGGTGTCGGCGTTCGTGGGGTTGCAAGTGAAGGCGGCCCGCGTCCACGTCTCGGTCGAGCTCACCGAAGACACCCTGCGCCAGGGCACCGAAACCATTTTGGTGCGTGAGATCGTCAGGGTCTATCCGGAGGCCGAGCATAACGAGGCGTCCGGAAAGGAGCTGGCGAAGTGGCAGTCGGCGCGAACGCTGGGCGAACTGGTCGGGGTACCGCGCGGCCGCATCGGCATCGGCCTCAAGCTCACAGAGGGTCGTACTGCCCAGGCCTGGGCGCGTCGTCCGCGGTTGCTTCGGGCGGCGCTGACCCCGTTGGTCCAGGAGCGTGTCGAGCCCGAAGCCGGCCTCACCGATGACGATCGCGACGACGACGGGCCCCTGCAGTGATCGCCCGGTACCGGGCTCTGGTCGAACTCGTGCTGGCCTTTGCCGCGCTGGCCGGCGCGGCCGTGAGCTGGGCGCATGCACGTCACACGGTGCATGTCGCGCCTGTCGCGGACGGGCAGCCGTTCACCACGTCGTTGGTATATGACCCTCAGCTGCTGCTGTTGACCCTGGTATTGCTGACGACCGCCGGAGTGCTGGAGGTGATCGGCGTCGCCAGGCTGTGGCGCGAGCGGACCGCTACGCCGACTTCGCTATGAGCGGCAGCACGAGCTCACGACGGTTGACGATGGCGTCGGCCAGGTTGTGGAGCGCGTCGTGTGCCGAGAGCGCGATCGGGAACATGGCCCCGTACTCGTCGCGGTCAAAGCTGTCGCCCACCAGCTCGACGACCGTCGGGCTCGCGACCAGGGTCCACCCCACCCCGGCGGCGCGGCAGTCCTCGTCGACCCTGTGCAGGAGCGATATGCCGGAGGCGAAGTAGCTCACGCCGCTGACGTCGAGCACCACGAAGTTGCTCCCGAGGATGAAACGCCGGACGCACTCGCGGACCCGGTCGACGTTGACGGCGTCGATGTCGCCCCGGATGGTGACCACCGTCGCCAGGTGACGACAGTGCGCGCGGATCTGAGCGCCATCGCAGTCGAAAGTGCCGTTCCCCTGACGAGCGTTCGAAGCCGACCCAGCGATCGCGGTAATCATGACCAGCCCCATTCCCCTTGTGTTCCGTGTGGCCGCGGCCGCTGAACCTGATGCGGTCGAGTGGGCCGACGCAACGCCGACCGAACACGCCTCTAACGGTGCCAGCAAAATCTAAGGGGACCGACAGCCGCGTCTAACTCTTCGCTAAGAAGCGAATTTCGGGGTGCCGACCGACGCTGACGGCAACGTCGACGCCGGTCCGCTGCGGGCGTGACCGCGCGCCGGGCGATCGCCCTTTGCCGTCATCGCCGGAGTCCCGCTGTTAGGCTTCGGAGGCTGCCGGTCGCTCGTCGGGGGGCTTGTGACGTGGCTTGTGGTGTGGCGGGTAGCCGGTCAGCTGGACGAGACGGCGAACGAGACAGCACAATCCGGACGGAAAGAGCATCGTGCGCACCGAAGAGATGACCGGCGAGATCAGGGGCGAGATCAAGGCCCTGACCGGACTCCGGATCATCGCCGCGGTATGGGTCGTGCTGTTTCACTTCCGGCCGATGCTCAACGACGCCTCGCCCGATTTGCGCGACGCCCTCGCGCCGGTGCTCAACTGCGGCGCGCAAGGCGTCGACCTGTTCTTCATTCTCAGTGGATTCGTGCTGACCTGGAACTACCTCGACCGGATGGGCCGGTCCTGGTCGACGCGCGCCACCCTGCACTTCCTGTGGCTGCGGCTGGCCAGGGTGTGGCCGGTGTACCTGGTCACCCTGCACCTTGCCGCCCTGTGGGTGATCTTCACGATGCACGTCGGTCACATCCCGTCGCCGGACGCGGGTCAGCTCACCGCGATCAGCTACGTGCGCCAAGTCCTGCTGGTGCAGTTGTGGTTCGTGCCGTTCTTCGATGACTCCAGCTGGGATGGGCCGGCCTGGTCGATCAGTGCGGAATGGCTGGCCTACCTGCTTTTCGGCGCGCTCGTGCTGGTGATCTTGCGGATGACGCAGGCGACGAGGGCGCGCAGCCTGATGTTGCTGGCGTTCGCCGCGTCGTTGCCGCCGGTGCTGATGTTGCTGGCCAGCGGCCACTTCTACACACCGTGGAGCTGGCTGCCGCGCATCGTGACCCAGTTCATCGCGGGAGCGCTGGCCTGCGCCGCCGTGCGCAGGCTGCGGCTGACCGATCGTGGCCGCCACGTCGCGGGGTTCATCTCGCTGCTCCTCCTGGCTGCCATGGTGGGCGTCCTTTACTGGTTCAAGGCGCATCCGATATCCGGGGTCGTGGAGAACGACAGCGGCGGCGTGGTCGACATGCTGTTCGTCCCGCTGGTGATCACGCTGGCGATCGGCTTGGGCAGCCTGCCGAGGCTGCTGTCGACACGGTTGCTGGTGTACGGCGGTCAGATCTCGTTTTGCCTGTACATGGTGCACGAGCTGGTGCATACGGCCTGGGGATGGGCGGTCGAGCAATTCGAGCTCACACCGTGGCACTCCGACTCCCCGTGGAAATGGAACGTCATCGGCCTACTCGCGATCGCCGTGGGGCTGTCGAGCCTGATGTACCACTTCGTCGAAGAGCCCGCCCGTCGCTGGATGCGCCGGATGGTTGAGGTGCGACCCGCGCGCACGAAAATCGACGTCGCCGAGCCGGTGGGCGCCAACGTTCACCCGATCGACGGTGCACGGGAGGCGGTTTCGGCCCGCGCGGTGTGACGATTACCTCGGTGCGCGAATCGCGCGCCGCCCAGAACTTGTCGAATACCATGTCGGTTGCGGGCGGCCGCGATGCCGCGGGTTCACGCCGAGTTCACGGTCGTTTCCGCGCCCGATTCCGGTTGGATGCGGCGCACGACGACGCAGGTTCCCCGGGGAGGTTTTGGTGAGTCGCCTGGCTACGTTCATCGTGAGCCTCGCGTTTCTGTTGGGCGTCGTGTGTCAACCCATGGCGCACCCGGCGCGGGTGCGGGCCTACGGCGCGCTGACCCTCGATTCCCGGCTGAACCACATCGCGGTGATCGGCGACTCCTACACCACCGGCACCGATGAGGGCGGCCGTGGCCCGAATTCGTGGACCGCCCTGGCCTGGCACGCGCTCGCTCAGCGAGGCGTTCCGATCGCCGCCGATGTGGCGGCGGAGGGGAAGGCCGGCTATGTCGCACCCGGCGACCACGGCAGCATCTTCGAGGACCTGACCTCGCGGGCGGTCAAGCCCGACGACGCGCTGGTGGTGTTCTTCGGCTCCCGCAACGACCAGGGCGTCGATCCCGCGCTGCTGGCCGGAAGGGCCCACGACACGTTCGATCTGGCGCGCCTGCTGGCGCCGACCGCCAGGTTCCTGGTGATCGGACCGCCGTGGCCAACCGCCGATGTACCCCAGCCGGTGCTACAGATTCGCGACGTTCTCAACGCCATGGCCCGGGCCGCGGGCGCGGCGTTCGTCGATCCGATCGGCGACCGCTGGTTCGTCGACAGACCCGACCTGATCGGCCCGGATGGTGTGCACCCTAACGACGCGGGTCACCAGTACCTGGCGAACAACATCGCACCGCTCATCCGCACGCAATTGTCCCGGTGAGCGCCCGGCGGATATAGCAAATCGCCGCCAAACGTGTCGTTTGACGCTTCAGTCTTCCGCGTGGCGCTCGTAGGCCCACTGCTCCAGCCGCGCCTGCATGTGCATCAGGCCAATGCCGGCGACAGGAGCGACGACCGCTATGCAGATCAACAGCAGCAGCACAGTCATCTCAAACCTCTCCCAGATCTCCAAAAGCCTTCACTTGATCCGACGTTCGCGTGCGGGTTGAAGTTCATCCCCGTCTCAGCCCCCGCTCAGCGCGCGGTCTGCCAGCGCACCGACGACGGGTGTCAGCAGCTGCGCATACTCGGTTGTCACGTGGTTGTCGTCCCGAAACACCAGGGTGTTGCCGACGATGACCGGGCAACGCTCTGCGGCGCAGAACAGGTCGGTCAGGTCGGCGTACTGTCCGCCTGCGGCGGTGGTCGCCGCCCGCTCGGCGCCGATACCGCCGTCGTCGACCGCGACCGGCCGCGGTGGCGCACAGGCGGTGGC
>DASSGQ010000009.1:0-2469 GCA_035693385.1 Mycobacterium sp. | reverse complement strand
GCCGCCGGCCACACCCTGCGCGGCGCGGGCCGCGATCAGGATCTCCATGTTGGGGGCCGCCCCGCATGCCAGGCTGGAGGCGCCGAACAAGGCCAACCCCATCAGGTACGACGGACGCGCCCCGATGCGCACCAGCATCGGATTGACCATGGTCGCCGCTACCACCGACCCGACCAGGTACAGGGTGGTCACCCATGCGTAGAGGCGGCTGCCGCCGATTTCGGCGACCGTGTTCGGCAGCAGGCTGATGGTCAGGAATTCGTTGGTGGCATACAGCGCGACACCGCCGGCCAGCACGACCGCAGTCCCCAGGTATTTGGCGCCCAGCAGCTCCCGCCAGCTGCCGGTGATGCCCGTGGTGTGCGTCACTTCAGGCCGGCGGCATCCATCCCGCGCAATTCCTTTTTGAGGTCGGCGATCTCGTCCCGGAACCTGGCCGCCAGTTCGAACTGCAAGTCACGCGCGGCGGCCATCATCTGCGCGGTGAGGTCTTTGATCAGATCGGCCAGTTCGGCGCGTGGCATCGCGGCGACGTCACGGCCCTCGAACACACCGGCGCTCACCGCGCGGCCGGGCTCACCCTGGGCGCGCCGGCCGCGGGAGGCGTTACGTCCCGACCCGCCGATTAAGACGGACTCGCCGGCTTGAGTGTCGGCGGCCTCGCGGTAGACCTGGTCGAGGATGTCGGCGATCTTCTTGCGCAGCGGCTGCGGGTCGATGCCCTTGGCCTGGTTGTAGGCGACCTGCTTCGCCCGCCGCCGTTCGGTCTCGTCGATGGCCTCTTTCATCGAGGCGGTCATCGTGTCGGCGTACATGTGCACTTCACCGGAGACATTGCGGGCGGCGCGGCCGATGGTCTGGATCAGGCTGCGCGACGACCGCAAAAACCCTTCCTTGTCGGCGTCGAGGATGGACACCAGGGACACCTCGGGCAGGTCCAGGCCCTCGCGCAGCAGGTTGATCCCGACCAGCACGTCGTAGTCGCCGAGCCGCAGCTGCCGCAGCAGTTCCACCCGGCGTAGCGTGTCGACCTCGGAGTGCAGGTAGCGCACCCGAATGCCCATCTCCAGCAGGTAGTCGGTGAGGTCTTCGGCCATCTTCTTGGTCAGGGTGGTGACCAGCACGCGCTCGTCGGCGTCGGTCCGCTTGCGGATCTCGCCGATCAGGTCGTCGATCTGCCCCTTGGTCGGCTTGACCACCACTTGCGGGTCCACCAGGCCGGTCGGCCGGATCACCTGCTCGACGAACTCACCACTGGCCTGGCTGAGCTCATACGGCCCTGGGGTCGCGGACAGGTACACCGTCTGTCCGATCCGGTCCGCGAACTCCTCCCAGGTCAGCGGCCTGTTGTCCACCGCCGACGGCAACCGGAACCCGTACTCGACGAGGTTGCGCTTGCGCGACATGTCGCCCTCGTACATGCCGCCGATCTGCGGGACCGTGACGTGCGACTCGTCGATGACGAGCAGGAAATCCTCCGGGAAGTAGTCCAGCAGCGTCGCGGGAGGGGACCCTGCCGACCTCCCATCTATGTGGCGCGAGTAGTTCTCGATGCCCGAGCAGAACCCGACCTGCCGCATCATCTCGATGTCGTAGTTGGTCCGCATCCGCAGCCGCTGGGCCTCCAAGAGCTTACCCTGGCCCTCGAATTCGGCGAGCCGCTCGGCGAGTTCCTCCTCGATGGTGGAGATCGCATGTGCCATCCGCTCCGGGCCGGCCACATAGTGCGTGGCGGGAAAAATCCGCAGCGAATCGACCTGCCGAATCACCTCGCCGGTCAGCGGGTGCAGGTAGTAAAGCGCCTCGATCTCGTCGCCGAAGAATTCGATGCGAACCGCCAATTCTTCGTAGGACGGGATGATCTCGACCGTGTCGCCGCGCACCCGGAACGAGCCGCGGGTGAAGGACAGGTCGTTGCGGCTGTACTGCACGTCGACCAGCAACCGCAGCAACCCATCCCGAGGCACCTCGGAGCCGACCTGCAATTCGACGGAGCGGTCCAGGTAGGACTGCGGTGTGCCCAGGCCGTAGATGCATGACACCGAGGCCACCACCACCACATCGCGACGCGACAGCAGCGACGACGTCGCCGAGTGCCGCAGCCGCTCCACGTCGTCGTTGATGGAGCTGTCCTTTTCGATGTAGGTGTCGGTCTGCGCGATGTATGCCTCTGGCTGGTAGTAGTCGTAGTAGGAGACGAAGTACTCAACAGCGTTGTGCGGCAGCATTTCTCGTAGCTCGTTGGCCAGCTGAGCGGCCAGCGTCTTGTTGGGCGCCATCACCAGGGTGGGCCGCTGCAGGCGCTCGATGAGCCACGCGGTGGTCGCCGACTTTCCGGTTCCGGTCGCGCCGAGCAAAACGACGTCGCGCTCCCCGGCCAAGATGCGCCGCTCCAGCTCGGCGATCGCGGCCGGCTGGTCGCCGGCCGGCACCATGTCAGTGATGACCTCGAACGGGGCGACGCGGCGC
>DASSGQ010000008.1:0-6128 GCA_035693385.1 Mycobacterium sp. | reverse complement strand
GGCGTACGCCCACTTGGGTTCCTACATCGCCGAACACGAACTAGCCGTCGGCTGGCAACTACGCGAGTACTACCACCGAGACCACAGCCACACCACTGACTCCACCCAATGGCGCACCGAAATCGCCTGGCCGATCATCGATACCCCCACTGAACAACCGGCACGCTGAGCACACGAGAATCCGGCGAGCACCGACCCGCGGAGGGACACCATGCCTACTGCCACCACCACGCTGCAGATAGACCTCACCGGCAAACGAGCCCTCGTCACCGGAGGCACCCGAGGCATCGGCAAAGGCATCACCGATCGATTGCGTGCTGCCGGCGCGACTGTTGTCGTCGCCGCGCGCAGCGCCCCCCGCACGCCGTCGCCTCAGGTGATCACCGCCGACATCGCCACCGCCGACGGCTCGGCAACCATCGCCGAACGCACCCTGGCCATTCTCGGCGGCGTGGACATCGTCGTGCACAACGTCGGCGGTTCCCAGGTAAGCCCCGGAAGCGTCACAAACCTGACCGACGACGACTGGAATCAAGCCTTCCAGATCAACCTGTTCGGAGCCGTACGACTCGATCGAGCGCTCGTCCCCTCGATGATCAGTCGCCGGAGCGGCGTCATCATCCACATCACCTCAGTGCAACGCCGCCTGCCGATGCCAGGTAGCGCACCCTACGCCGCCGCCAAGGCCGCCCTGGCCAATTACAGCAAAGCGCTATCGGATGAATTGGCGCCCAACGGTATCCGTGTCAACAGTGTCTGCCCCGGATTCATCGAGACCGAAGCTGCCGCGGCATTTGTCAGCGAGCACGCCGCAGCACTACAGATCAGCGTCGATGCCGCACGCGCACAGGTCATCAAATCCATCGGTGGCATCCCCCTTGGCAGAACCGGAGATCCGACCGACGTCGGAGACCTCGTCGTTTTCCTGGCATCCGACCACGCCCGCTACCTGACTGGATCCGAATTCCGCATAGACGGCGGCAGCACCCGCACCGTCTAAACCACACCAACCGGCTGACCGCTCGAACCCCAGACGCGTGCTGCCGCGTCCTGGCCCTCACGCTGACGTCGGCAAGTCGATGAGTTCGGCGAGCCGAGCACGGTGGCGGTAAGGGGTGCCGAGTGCGAGCTGGTCGCTCTTGGCCCGCTTGAGATACAAGTGCGCCGGATACTCCCACGTCATGCCGATGCCGCCGTGCTGCTGGATGCACTCTTCGGCGGCGTGCACGGCGACATCGCTGCAGTATGACTGCGCCACTGCGGCCGCGATCGGGGTCTCCGCACCGCCGCGGGCGTAGGTGTCGGCCGCGTAGCGTGCGGTAGCGCCCGCGGAACTGACTTCCAACCACAGGTCGGCCAGGCGATGCTTGAGCGCCTGGAACGAGCCGACGGCCCGGCCGAACTGCTTGCGTTGCTTGACGTAGCCCAGTGTCGCCTCCAGACACCACTGCGCCACGCCGACCTGCTCGGAAGCCAGCAGCACCGCGCCGCACAATAGCGCCTCGGCCACCGCGCCCTCGGCGGACCCGTTGTCGGCGCGCGCGGAAGCGACGGCCGAAAATTCAACGTCGGCAATCGGTCTCGTCATGTCCAGCGACAGCACCGGGGTGATCTGCACGCCCGCCGCTGCGCGGGAGACCGTGTGCAACTCGAGGCCGTCGGGTCCGGCAACCGGCACCACGAGCACGTCGGCGGTGTTGGCGTCCGCGACACTGCTGACTCGCCCGGTCAAGCCCGACGCATCGACCCGCACGGTCGCGGCGAAGGCACCCGGCGGGGTGGACAGCGGAATCGTGAGCGCACCCGTCGTCGATCCGCCGGCCAACAACGGCAGCGTCTGCGTCTCGCCCGCCCCGAGCAGGGCGACGGTGGCCAGCACCGCACTGGACAGAAATGGGACGGGGGCGACCGCGCGCCCAATCTCCTCCATGACCACGGCCGCCTCGCGGGTGCTGGCGCCCGCACCGCCGAGCGACTCGGGCACAAGGAGTCCGGCGAGTCCGAGTTCGGCGGCGAGCGTCTTCCAGATGTCGGTGACGTCCGCATCGGGGTGGTCGTAAAGGGCGACGACCTCTTCCGGCTTGCGGCGATCGGCGAACAGCCGCCGGACGCTGTCGCGCAGCGCATCCTCGGTGTCGGTGTAGAGCAGGTTGGCGGTGCTCATCGGGTCAAGTCCTTCCAGGCAATGTCCTTGTCGACACGATGTTCCGGCGGCAGACCGAGCACTCGTTCGGCGATCACGTTGCGCAGGATCTCCGAGGTTCCGCCCTCGATCGAGTTGCCTTTGGCGCGCAGGTATCGGTAACCGGGCCCGCGTCCGATGAAGTCGACCGTCTCCGGCCGCCGCAATGTCCAGTCGTCGTACCGCAGGCCGGCCTCGCCGTGCAGTTGTATCTCGAAGCCGGAGATCGCTTGTGTCAACCGAGCCAGGGCGAGTTTCATCGCGGAGCCCTCGGGACCCGGTTGGCCGGAAGCCAATTGCTGACGCAGGCGTTCACCCGTTAGCCGTGCTGCCTCCGACTCGACCCACAGCCGCACCAGCTCGTCGAGCATCGCCGGGTTGCGCAGTTCGGGTTGCGCGCGCCAGGCGGCGGTGACGTTGTCGATCATCGCGCTTGGGACGCCGGATCCGATGGCGACGCGCTCGTTGTTCAGTGTGGTGAGGGCGACCTGCCAGCCCTGGCCTTCGGCGCCGAGACGGTTGGCGTCAGGTACCCGGACGTCGGTGAGGAACACCTCGTTGAACTCGGCCTCCCCGGTGATCTGGCGCAGCGGCCGGACCTCCACACCCGGATCGCTCATGTCGCACAGGAAGTACGTCAATCCGGCGTGCTTCGGCACGTTCGGGTCGGTTCGCGCGACCAGGATCGCCATCTGCGCATTCTGGGCGCCGGAGGTCCACACCTTCTGCCCGTTGACAATCCAGTCCCCATTTCCCGAGCCGTCGCGCACCGCGCGGGTGGCGAGCGAGGCGAAATCCGAACCCGCACCCGGTTCGCTGAACAACTGGCAGTAAATATGCTCACCGATATACAAGGGCCGCAGAAACTTTCGTTTCTGTTCCTCGGTTCCGAATGCGGCGATAGTCGGCGCGGCCATGCCGAAGCCAATGCCGTTCTTGGCCACCGCGGGCTCGGGCGCGCCGGCCGCGGCCAGGGCGGCGTTCACATGCTCCTGAAAGCTTTGCGGCACAGCGAGTCCGCCGTGTCCCTCCGGAATTTGCACCCATGCCAGGCCGGCGTCGAATCTCGCGGCAAGAAATTCCTGCGGATCGGTGTGCCCCGGATCGTGGGTGTCCAGCAGCTGCCGAACTCGGGTGCCGAGATCGCGGATAATCGCCTGTTCGTCAAATGTCATGTTTTCGTCCTCGCTAAATACCTTCCGCGTCGGCGACCTCGCGGGCGGCGTCGACCAATGCGTCGATCCACTTGACCGTCGGAGTCCCGGAGGCCGCCTTGTTCTCCTGGGTGTCCATCGCGCGGCGCATGACGCCCTCGGCGATGATGGCGATCTTCCACGATCCCAGTACGTGCCAGTACTTCAGCGCGTGCGGATCCCGCCCGGTTTGGTCCAGGTAGATGCGCGCGAGCTCGGCCCGGTCTGGGAAGCCGTCCAGCGTCGACGCCTCGAAGTCGCCCATTTCCTCGCCAGGCTCTGGCCAGTAGGCGAGCATTGTGCCCATGTCCGCCAACGGATCTCCGAGCGTGGACAACTCCCAGTCCAGCACGCCGATCACCTCACTAGTGCCGCCAGACACGATGGCGTTGCGCAGGTGGAAGTCGCCGTGCACCAATGACAGCTCACGTTGCTCAGGGGCTGCGGCGACCAGGCGGCGGGTCAGGTCGTCGAGCTCAGGCAGTTCGCGGGTCTTCGACCGCTCCCACTGGCCGGCCCACCGTTTGAGCTGACGATGCGCATACGGCTTGTGGCTGGCCAGGTCGGACAGGCCCACCGCGTCGATGTCCACCGCGTGAATCTTGGCCAGCATCGTCGGCAAAGACACCCCGATCTGCCAGCGCCGTTGCGGGGCAAGCGATTCGGCAATCGCCATGTTGTCGACGACTTGTCCGTCGACGAACTCCATGAGCACCAGTGGTACGTCGGCGATTTCCGGATTTTGTGCCACGCCGAGGATTTGGGGAACGGGGACGTCGGTAGCAGCGAGCGCGGCCATGATCCGCGCCTCGCGTGCGACGTCGTGTGCCGAGGCCAGCAGTTGACCGAGCGGGGGTCGACGCAGCACCCAGCGGTGATCGTCCGTGTCGCGCACCAGGTAGGTCAGGTTGGACTGGCCGAGGCCGATCCTTTCGAATCGCAACGGCCCGGTGAACGCGACTCCCAGTTGGTCGAACCAGCGTGTTATTGCTTCCGGCTCGATCCCGACAACCGACGGGTCAGGCATCAGCCATTGCTCCGAACTGGTACGGGCGGGCGTCGCCGAGCCGTTGGCCGCCGTCGATCACCATTGTCTCGCCGGTGATCCACGCCGCGGTCGCGGAGGCGAGGAACACGACGGCAGCGGCGACGTCGTCGGGTTCACCGATCCGGTCCAGCGCGGGCACGCCGCGACCTGTTGCTCGTGGTCCTTCCACAGCGCCTCGGCCTGCCGGGTGCGTGCCACGCCCGGCGCGACCGAGTTGACCCGTATCTTCGGCGAAAGCTCAAGCGCCAGTTGCTTGGTCAGGTAGATCAGCGCTGCCTTCGTGGTGTTGTACACGCCGAGGCCCGTCTCGTGGCCCAGCCCGCCGATCGATGCGGTGTTGATCACCGAACCGCCGTGCTCGCCCATCCACGTCTTGGTGGCCTCGTCGGCGGCGTCCTCCTTGCGTGAGGTGAGGACGACGTTGGCGCCGGCAGTGGTGAGTACGCCCCCGAAATCGATCAGCACCGCGGTGCGCGTCGTCGGCCCGGTATCGACCGGACCGCGAACGGTCTCACCGATGGGCATGCGTGCTCCTAGCTCTGCTCGACGACGCTCACTCGCCCGGCAACCGTGCGCCGGCAGGACACCCGCCACGGCCGGGGCTTGACGCAAAACGCGTCTCGTTCCTTATACCCAATACCTGAATTCGACGTCAAGTTCAAATTCCGGGAGACGATGGGTCAGTTTGATTCGCGCTTAGCTGCTGGGGCGCGTGCGTTCCTTGACTGAGCGCGGCGATGTCGCGGTGGGTCCAGACGCGATGTTCTATCCCTGCACCATCTCGGGCGTCGTCCTGTCGCGCCGTTGTCCTTGGTGGAGCGTCTGGTGGGGGCGCGCGAAGTCGTAGTTCATGTAGTGCAGGGACGCCACGTGCGCGAGGGTCTCCACCTGCCTGTAGAAGGCGTTGATGAGGCGGGTGAACCGGCGCATTCCCGTCCGCATGCTGAGGTTCTGGCGCTCCCCAAATGACGTGCTGGCCTTAGACCGGTTGGGGAAGCCGTTGACCTTCCGGACCTCGATCCCGGTGCAGACGGCGTGGCTGTACCGGCGCTCGTTATCCACCCCGCCGGGCGATTCCGTGCTATCTGGACGACGTCGTCGTCACATTCAGCGACGATCAACAACCGCCCGCGCCTTGCCCAGGGCATAGCCACCGGGGCACGACCTGACGAGGAACCAGCAACCCCGGGGGCTCTCCTTGGATTATCTCCGCGGGGAGACCAGAGTTAGGCGCAAAGTAATTAGGTGTGGCAGACACTCATGTCCCAGTTGGGCATCCTCCGCATTGGGCCCATATTTGGACACCATTCTTGGCTGCAGATCCCTGAGTCATAGCACCCCTGGGGCCCCTCAGGCGGGGCACAACTCGCCGGTTGGCCAGGGTAGTTGGAACATGGAGCGGCCTGAGCGGTACCTGCGGCCAGCTCGAATCCGGCCAGACCCAAAAACCCCGATAGCAGCGCCGCGGCAATGAGCCGTGTCCGGGTGTGAGTGGTGTTCATGGTGGCCCCTTTCGTTGCTGTCGGACCTGGCCCTACGTTGTCGCCGACCATTTGCGAAATTCTTGCGTTCGCTCCGGCTACCGATCCCAGCAACAGCCGGGCGGCGCCACCCTGGGAACGCGAGTTGGATCATCAGCCATGGCTCGGGTGGCGGTTACCGGTCGCGAACCGCTGGCCGATCGCGGTGATCCGTTGACGGAATC
>DASSGQ010000007.1:0-2739 GCA_035693385.1 Mycobacterium sp. | reverse complement strand
GTCGCTGACCGCGATGAGCTGGCGGCCTGGGTGGCCAGGCTCGATGAGCTCGGCATCCAGCACACCGGCATCAGGGACGAGAAGGAACCCATGGCCTACTCCACGGTGGTGTTCCGGGACCCCGACAACATCCAGCTGGAGCTCATCGCGTTCGGCTGACGAAACCAGCGACGCTCGCTCCGCGAGGTCCGCGGGTGGGCCAGGGCGCACGGCATCGAGGTAAAAAGACCGCGGCCGGGTACCCACCGACCTGGTGGCCCAATTCTAGGCCCCGGCCAGCAGGGCTGAAACGTTCACGCCGCGAGTGGTTGCGACACCTCACTCACATGACGAATAGCGGGCGTTGGTCATTCGGATACATATGCGTTATTTGGCATACTTATCCGTGGTCCTGTTGATCTCGCAGGGCTCCGCCGCCTCGTTGCCGTGCGCCGCCAGGGAGCGTACCGATATTGCGCGACCGTGTCAGCGCTGGGGCGCGCTGGGCGGCGGCGTATAGAAGATCGGTGCAGGGCGGCACGCCACCGGCGTATAGGCGAGGGCAAGCGGGCGGCGGCATGTGCCCGCCGCCGCCCGCTTGCCTCCTTACTGAAGGTCGCCGGTCAGCTGGCTTTCGCGAAGAAGGCATCCTCGGTGTGCCCGGTGCGCCCGGCGAAGGTCGCGTCGTTGCGCATGTCGGTCCAGTAGGCGACCACGTGACCGTCCGCGGTAGCGGCGATGTTGCTGTAGTCGCCGAGGAAAGCGGTCGCGAACGGGAACGCGGGGTTCACGGTGCGGGCGAACCACAGATCGCTGGTGGTGGGATCGGAGGTTGCCGTCGAGATGACGGCCGTGGTGAACGCCAGCGTTCCAGCTGCCGTTTCGGTGGCGAGCGAATAACCGTACTTGTGGTTGGCGGGATCGACCGAACGGTCGAACGTGCCGATGCGCAGGTGGCCCGAGGTGTCGTATGCGCCCCACGGCATGAACTGGTCGCCCGCGCGCTGCAGCGCGTTGGGCGCCGACCACGTCGCTCCGCGATCGAATGACTGGCTCACGATCACGTCGGAGTTCGTCTTGGCCGTGTACGGGTCGGCGGGGGCGGGTGTCGCGCTGTCGCGCATGTCGGACCAGACGACGGCCAGGTGGGCCGGGTTGGTCGGATCGGCGGTGATGTTGCCCGCCGCCCAGGTGCGGAAGATGCTGTCCTGGTAGGTCTGCCGGCCGAGAGCGATCGGGTAGTCGGTGGCGCCGTCGATGACGGTCGCGACCTTGACCGGGCCCGCCACGGGCGCGCCGGTCGCCGGGGATACCTGGACTACTTCGTAATCGTCGCGACCAGTGGCCAGGTCGGTCGTGTTCAAGAAGGAGACATAGATGCGGCCGTCCGCCGCTACCACCGGGACGGACACGAACGCCTGATCGAGGCTTCCCGAGATCACCACGGGCTTGGACCAGCTGTTGCCGCCGTCGTGGGTGACCGAGCTGTAGATCCGCGCCGAGAGGGTCACGCCCTTCTGGCCAAGCCGGAAGTCGCCATAGGTGACGATGGCGTTGCCGTTACCCCACGCCGCGACGTACTCCTTGTCCAGGAGGTCGCCGACGCTGGTCTCGTTACCGCTGCCCGCGGCGACCCGCACCACGTTCCAGGTCTTGCCGCCGTCACCAGAGTTGGAGACCAGGACGTCGGGATTCTGGGCGTTGGCCGGACCGACGAAGCGGAAGCCCAACGTGCCGTAATAGGCGTGGCCGGCGGCGTCGAACGCTACGGCCGGGTCCCCGGTCGCCTGGTAGGCGGAGTTGGAGAAAACCGGGAACATCGACCAGGTCTGGCCGCCGTCGAACGTCACGTGCGCGCGCGAAAGCACGGTCTCGCTCACGTGACCGCCCGGATTCAGGCCGATCTGGTAGTCGTTCGCCCCGCCGATCATGTTCTGCGGGTTCGTCGGGTTGACCGCGATCGACGTCTCGTTGTGCGGGCCAGCCGATGTCGTCTCGCAGTCGGTGTTGGCGTTGGCGGCGAGCTGCGCCGCGGTCGTGCAGATCGCCGTGCCGGTCTTGACCGCCGGCGCGGTGCCGAACACGGCGCCCGGGACGGGCGCTGGCGCGTCCGTGACGTTATGCGTGAAGTCCACCGGCTGCGGATCGGCGTCCGCATGGGCCAGCGCCGGGCTCAAGGCCATCACCGATATCGATAGAGCCGCCACGATCAGGCCTCGAACCGCTCTCATCACACCCTCCCTTACCTCCGGCGCGGACACCCATGACCCCACCCCAGAATCCCGCTCGCTCTGACAGAATCTGCCACAGCAATGTCCGCACCGCTAGTCACGGGTTGATAACAGGTCCGGAATCAACCGTGCACAGGGCCGCCTCACCGCACGGGCTAATATCCGGCTCCCTCCGGCCACCGGCAAAAACGGCACATGGCTTTGAGCAGCCGGGCCGGCTGGTCTCCTGCCAGCGCTGCGCAGCCGTGAACACCGGTCCAAAATGCCATGGTCGCCGGTGCCAGTGACAGACGACCTGTATGTTTATGCATCACCGCGGCTTGGGTGAACGTCCTCAATTGCCGCCGACAGGGTCTTCCTGGATTGCCGTGGCGCTGATATCGCGTCCGCCGTGCATGCCGCACGCGGCCCGTCGCCCCTCACGGTAAGGCTGATCGTGGGTCACGGCGCAGGGGTGAGCGGGGAGCCCCGGCCGGGACGCCCCGATGCTGCAGGAACTCGAGGACGTCTCCTGGATGGCCGGCTGCCG
>DASSGQ010000006.1:0-5466 GCA_035693385.1 Mycobacterium sp. | reverse complement strand
GGCGGTGCCGTCTTTGGCGATTACCGCCGATGCGATGACGGTCGGCACGAACGGTCCCGGCGCCACCGCGCGGCCGAGCTCTTCGATCACCACCACGAGTTCGGGCAACCCATAGCCCGAACCGCCGTGCTCTTCGTCGACATGTAGTCCGAGCCAGCCGAGCTCAGCCAGGTTCTGCCAGAATTCGGGCCGGGATTCTTCGGCCGTATCGAGCAGCGAGCGCGCCGCCCACCGCGCCTTGTGTGAGGTCAGGAACGCGCGAGCCACCTCGGCCAGTTCGCGATGGTCGTCTGTCAGTGCGATCCCCATGAGGACCCTCCTCGCGCCGCTGAACAGCCGGCATCATTGCCGGGCCGTTCTAAAGAGTGTACTTATTGCCCGGAAGCGCGGCCGACCGGGTTTTTATTTGGGCGCGAACCGCTGTCCGGCGTCCAGCCGCAGGCATTGGCCGTTGAGCATGGGGTTGTCCACGATGGCCGCGACCAGCTTCGCGTATTCGATCGGCCGGCCCATGCGCTTCGGGAAGGCCGCGTCGCGGGTCAGGCTGGCCGCCATCTCGTCGGGCACCATCGAGGTCAGGCCGGTCAGGAACAGGCTGGGGGCGATTGCCAGCACACGAATTCCCATCGACCCCAGGTCACGAGCCATGGTCAGGCACATGCCGGCGATCCCGGCCTTGGCGGCGGTATAGGCGACCTGTCCGATCTGGCCCTCGAAGGCTGCGATCGAAGCGGTGTTGATGATGACTCCGCGTTCCTCGTCCTCCGGCTCGTTCTTGGCCATCTGCGCGGCGGCGATCCGGCTGATGTTGAAGGTGGCGACGAGGTTGAGGTCGATCACGGATTGGAAGGATTCGAGGTCGTGGGGACCGGACTTGGTCAGGGTCCGCTTGGCGATGCCGCCGCCGGCGGTCGTGACCGTGACATGCAGGCCGCCCAGCTTGTCGACCGCGGTGTCCAATGTCTGCTCGGTGCCCGCGAAGTCGGTGACGTCCACCGGGTAGAACGCGCCGGCGCCGCCACTGAGGCCCTCGGCGACGCTCTTGCCGTCGGAACCCTCCCGATCGAGCACCGCGACCTGCGCGCCGCGTTCGGCCAGCAGCTCCGCGGTGGCACGACCCATCCCGGACGCGCCGCCGATGACGACGACTTTCTTCCCGTTGATCTCCATCCGGACCCTCCTTGTCGGACTTATCAGAATCCCTGCAATCTGTAACGTTATCTACGCACGCTAGCCCGTCGGCCCGGCAGGGTTGTCGGCGAGCCGTGCCAAGCTGACAACCGTGCTCCTACTCGACGTCGCAAGCACATCGCTCAGGGTGGGCGGCACCTCGTCGCGGCTGAGTAAGGTTTCGCACATCGCCGACCTGCTGCGGCGCGCCGCAGCCGAACCCGAAGCGGTCGCGATCGTGGTGTCGTGGCTCTCCGGTGAGCTGCGTCAACGCCAGATCGGCGTCGGCTGGGCGTCGTTGCGGTCGCGTCCGCCTCCTCGGGAGCCTGGGCATCCGGTGCTGACCGTCATCGGCGTCGACGCCACGTTCTCGGAAATCGGAGCCGTGTCGGGCAAGGGGGCCCAAGCGAGGCGCGCCCAACTCGTCGCCGGATTGTTCGGCGCCGCAACCGAGACCGAGCAGACCTTTCTGCTGCGGTTACTCGGCGGGGAGCTGCGGCAGGGTGCACTGGCCGGGATCATGGCCGACGCGGTGGCCAGGGCCACCGGGCTCCCGGCCGCCGCGGTACAACGTGCCGCGATGTTGGGCGGGGATCTGCCGGCGGTCGCGGCGGCCGGTTTGAAAGCCGGCCCGTCCGGCGGAGCCGCGGCGCTCGACGCCTTCACGCTGCGGGTGGGCCGGCCGGTCAGCCCGATGCTGGCCCAGACCGCCACCGGCGTCGCCGACGCGCTCGAACGCCACGACGGCACAACCATTTTCGAAGCGAAGCTGGACGGCGCGCGGGTGCAGATCCACCGGGCGGGCGACGAGGTCACCGTCTACACCCGAAGCCTCGACGACGTCACCGCCCGGCTGCCCGAGGTGGTGGAGGCGACGCTGGCGCTGCCGGTAACCGACCTGATCGCCGATGGTGAGGCGATCGCGCTGCGGCCCGACAACCGGCCGCACCGCTTCCAGGTCACCGCGTCGCGGTTCGGCCGATCCGTTGATGTGGCTGGGGCCCTTTCGGCCCAGCGGCTTTCGGTGTTCTTCTTCGACATCCTGCATTGCGACGGCGTCGACCTGCTCGACGCGCCGACGACCGAGCGGTTGGCCGCCCTGGACGCGCTGGTGCCGCCGCCGCACCGCGTCGATCGGCTCGTGACGTCCGATCCGTCGCAGGCGGCCGACTTCCTGAACGCCACCCTGGCCGCCGGCCACGAAGGAGTGATGGCCAAGGCGCCCGGCGCGCCCTACCTCGCGGGCCGTCGCGGGGCGGGCTGGTTGAAGGTCAAGCCCGTGCACACGCTGGATCTGGTGGTGCTGGCCGTGGAGTGGGGGTCGGGGCGGCGCCGCGGCAAACTGTCCAACATCCACCTGGGCGCCCGTGATCCGGCCAGCGGTGAATTCGTCATGGTGGGAAAGACTTTCAAGGGCATGACCGATGCGATGCTGGACTGGCAGACGGCCCGGTTCAGCGAACTCGCCGTCCCCGAAACTGCGGGGGCAATCGACGACTATGTCGTCCGAGTGCGCCCCGAGCAGGTGGTCGAGATCGCGCTGGATGGCGTGCAAAGATCGTCGCGCTACCCCGGCGGACTGGCGCTGCGGTTTGCCCGGGTGGTGCGCTACCGCGACGACAAGAGCCCGGCCGAAGCCGACACCATCGATGCCGTGCGGGCGCTGTACTGAAACCAGGCCCGAAACGGGCTTGCCATATTCAGGTCGTATTTGCGCGCGTAGGGTTTTCGCCGTGGCAATTAAAGAACACGACAACGGCGTCAGCTACGTCCGCACCGAGAAAGACCTACCGCCCGTCGCGATCATCGACCACTCCCCCATCACCATCCGGCACAAAATCGCCTTCGGCGTGATCGCCCTGATCGGGGCCATCGCCTGGGCGGTCATCGCGTTCGCTCGCGGC
Organism: Mycobacterium sp.; assembly: GCA_035693385.1. Taxonomy (GTDB): domain Bacteria; phylum Actinomycetota; class Actinomycetes; order Mycobacteriales; family Mycobacteriaceae; genus Mycobacterium. The sequence continues at coordinate 2,392 of DASSGQ010000006.1, read as the reverse complement.
GAGACCGTGAACGCGGTCTGGTTTGTGGTCGCGGCGATCTGCACGTACATCCTCGGATTCCGGTTCTATGCCCGGTTGATCGAAATGAAGATCGTTCGCCCGCGCGACGACCGCGCGACGCCGGCCGAAGTCGTCGACGACGGCACCGACTACGTGCCGACCGACCGGCGGGTGCTGTTCGGCCACCATTTCGCCGCCATCGCCGGGGCCGGGCCACTCGTCGGTCCGGTGCTGGCCACCCAGATGGGCTATCTGCCCTGCAGCATCTGGATCATCCTCGGCGCGGTGTTCGCCGGCGGCGTGCAGGACTACCTGGTGTTGTGGCTCTCCACGAGGCGACGAGGTCGTTCCCTGGGGCAGATGGCGCGCGACGAGCTCGGCACCACCGGCGGCACCGCCGCCCTGATCGGGACCTTCGTCATCATGGTGATCATCATCGCCGTGCTCGCGCTGGTGGTGGTCCGGGGACTGGCCCAGAGCCCGTGGGGCGTGTTCTCCATCGCCATGACCATCCCGATCGCCCTCTTCATGGGCTGCTATCTGCGGTTCCTGCGGCCCGGACGAGTGGGCGAGGTATCGATCATCGGCTTCGTGCTGCTCATGCTCGCCGTGGCGTCCGGCCATTGGGTCGGCGAAACATCCTGGGGCACAACCTGGTTGAACCTGTCGCCGGTCACGGTGTCGTGGTTGATCATCATCTACGGATTCGTGGCGTCGGTGCTGCCGGTGTGGTTGTTGCTGGCCCCGCGCGATTACCTGTCCACGTTCATGAAGGTCGGCGCCATCGCCCTACTGGCGATCGGCATCTGCATTGCGCGCCCGCTCATGGCCGCACCCGCGATCTCGCGATTCGCCTCCAGCGGCGACGGACCGGTGTTCGCCGGTTCGCTGTTTCCGTTCCTGTTCATCACCATCGCGTGTGGCGCACTGTCCGGATTTCACGCGCTGATCTCGTCGGGGACGACGCCGAAGCTGGTGGAGAAGGAAAGCCAGATGCGGCTGATCGGTTACGGCGGCATGCTCACCGAGTCGTTCGTCGCCGTGATGGCGTTGATCAGCGCGTCGATCCTCGACCAGCACCTGTACTTCACGCTCAACGCGCCAGCCGCGCAAACCGGCGGCACCGCGGCCAGCGCCGCCGACTACGTCAACCGGCTCGGCCTGTCGGGGACCCCGGCGACCGCCGACCAGCTCAAGCAAGCCGCGGCCGCCGTGGGCGAAAAGTCCATCGTGTCGCGCACCGGCGGAGCACCGACTCTGGCCGTAGGCATGTCGGAAGTACTACAACGAGTTTTCGGCGGCTCGGCCCTCAAGGGGTTCTGGTACCACTTCGCGATCATGTTCGAGGCGCTGTTCATCCTGACCGCCGTCGATGCGGGCACCCGTGTCGCGCGTTTCATGCTCTCCGACTCGCTCGGCAACGTGGGCGGTCCGCTGGCCAAACTGCGAAACCCCAGCTGGCGCCCGGGCGTGTGGATCTGCAGCCTGGCCGTGGCCGCGGCGTGGGGCAGCATCCTGCTGATGGGGGTGACCGATCCGCTGGGTGGCATCAACACGCTGTTCCCGCTGTTCGGCATCGCCAACCAGCTGCTCGCGGCCATAGCGCTGACCGTCATCACCGTGGTCGTCATCAAAAAGGGCCTGTTGAGGTGGGCGTGGATCCCCGGCGCTCCGCTGCTGTGGGATCTGGCGGTCACGCTGACCGCGTCGTGGCAGAAGATCTTCTCCGCGGATCCCGCGATCGGCTACTGGACACAACATTCGCAATATCTGGCTGCCAAACACGCGGGCAAAACCGCGTTCGGTTCGGCCAAAAACGTCCATCAGATCAATGAGGTCATCAGGAATACCTTCATCCAGGGCACGCTGTCCATCCTCTTCGCGGTGGTCGTCGTCATCGTGGTGATCGTCGGACTTGTCGCCGCGCTCAGGGCAATTCGCGGCGGCGGCATGCCGTTGACCGAGGAAGATCCGTCGCCGTCCAAGCGGTTCGCGCCCTCCGGCATGATCCCCACGGCCAGGGAACGCGAAGTGCAACGCCAGTGGGACGCGCTGCCGGCGCCAACCATCGGGTTGGTTGGTGCTCAAGAGCTTTGAGCGCTGCCCGCTACCTCGAACTGAGTAGTTGAGCACACGTAGAAATAGGTAGTCGACTACGCATGCCTAGAGCGGATCGTCGCTCTTACGGTGATTGCATCACCGGCCGATTCGCCCGGCCACCGATGCCACACCGCAACGGAGGTATACGAAATGTCGCTTCCACCAACGGGATTCGCTGACACAACCGACCCTCCCGACGAGGAAATGCCTCAATCGTCCACGGCCACACCCTCGGTTGAGGAGTCATCCACCGAAGTTCTGATCACTACGCAGGAGGTGCTGTTCAGCACCG
>DASSGQ010000005.1:0-3494 GCA_035693385.1 Mycobacterium sp. | reverse complement strand
CTTCGCTCACCTGCTGTCGGCAGTTTTGCTGGCGCTCACCGCCTCCGCCCTGTTTGTTGCCGCGTCCCGGGTGATCGGTCGGGAACCCGCACTCGTGGCCACGCTGGTCTGGTGGTTCCCGATCGCGATGACGTTCCCGGTGGGCGGCCCGAACGACTTCAGCGCGCTGAGCACGGAGTACCTGCCGATTCTGCTCATTGTGGCCTCGGCGCTGGTGCCCCGCGAACAGTTGGCGGCGCGGCCCTGGCTGTTCGCCGTCCTCGGGGTGCTGGCCGGCATCGCCGTTGGCGCGAAGTACCAGGTCGGTCCGTTGGCTGCTGCGTGGGTCGCGGCGCAGCTGATCGTGTTGCGACCAAGTGTGAGGCGCATCGCCGTGTCGGTGCTGTGGTGGCTCGTGGGCGCCGTGCTTCCGGCGGCCGCGATCCTGCTGGTCATGGTCGCCTCGCCGGCGACCAACTGGACGATCGTCGAGCAGATCGTCTCCTTCCTGACTTCCTACACGGGCAGCCGCTCGCCGTTGCAGCGGGTCGGAAGCACCTTCGCGGCGCTCATCGGGCCGGGGTGCTATCTGCTCGTCGCGCTCGCTGGCCTGATCTGGCTGAGCCTTCATAGCGAAAGACGGTCCAACGTGGCCCGCGCCGTCCTCGTCACGGGCGGGTTAACGGCCATGCTGGGCGGACCCGCGGGTGGTGTAGGCGTTCAAACCCCCGGGGGTTTTCCGCATTACCTCATCATATTGTTCGGGGCGGTCGGCCTGGCCTTTACCATGCCGGTCAAGCCCGGCGCCCAGCTAATTCCGCAGCGGTTGTCGCCAACTGTGCTGGCCGGGGCGCTGGCCACAGTGGCGGCCCTCGTGCTTGTGAACGGCCTCATCACTGACCGCTGGGCGCCGCTGTCACCTCGAGGGGCCGCCGCTGCATTCTCGTCCAATTCGGTCAACCGCAACCCCGAACTGGCCCGCGCCTGCCCGCCCGGGTCGCGAGCCCTGGTGTGGGGCTGGAAAAACGAACTCTACGTCGCACAAGACTGGAAGGGCACGATCCCCTACCCGAACGTGCTCAACCTGAGCATGAGTCCCGCCAACCGGGAGACCGGCGAGCCGGTGATCCGCGAAGGGATCGAGCGGGCCGACTGCGTCGTCGAAACGACCAGTATCTGCTCCGGATGCCCCCGTCTTCCGGCGGAGTTGACCCTGCCGCGGTACTACCCAGAACTCGGCGAGCTGATCGGTCGGCAGTTCCACACCGTGCCCGTCGGCGGCTGTGACGGCTGCACGCTGTATGTGCGTAACGTCTCGTCCAGAGCGTCGGTAGCGCCACGGAGGAAGAAGAAGAAGTGCGGTGGCCAAAGGACTTCAGCAGCGCGGCGGACGCCGCGATGATTGCATGCGCCGGGATGCGGTGCAGAGGCGTTGGCTGAACTGTTCCAATCGGGCCAACAGACGGGGCAGGATCGCTTCGAACTCATCGGTCTTTCTCCCTCGCAATGAGCTTCATGGCCTTGCCGTCGGGCAGCAACTCCGTTCGCTCTTAATGTCAGATGGTCGAGGAACTCGTAGTGCCGTCGACGACATCGGCGCGACTGCGCCGAATTACACCTGACTGCGTTGTGCCGGGTAATCGCCCTCGTTAACGCAAGATTTGACCGTGTTCGACCTGTTCTTCGGCCCGCGGCAGACAAAAGCGTCCGGTGAAACGTAAGGTTTGCTACCTTCCGTTTCTAGTTCTATGCATCGTGAACGAGGGGGGATCTCTTGTTTGCCACGTGCCAGATGCCGCAGGGCACCCGGACGGTGTGTCGACGGTGAACGACGTACCCTCGGCGATACGCGCGACGAGTTCAGAGGTGCCGCCGCCCGTCAGCACCGAGAACCGGCTCCGCCCCGCCGAGAACGTCGCCGTCCACGTCTTGTCCTCGGTGGCCGCCTTCGTCGCGCTCGCCTGCGCGGTGTTGGTGCTCAACGGCGGCCCGTCCAAAAAGCTTGACTTGCCGCTATGGGTCATGGCCTTTGCGATCGCGCTTCCCCTGGGCACATTTCTTGGTGCCCGTCAGGATCGCCGGCTCGCCGCAATCCCGCAGCCGCTCGCCCGCTGGGCGGTCGCGTTCGGCACCTCGCTACTGATGTTCGGGCTCGTGTTCCTCCGGTTGCTCCACACGGGCAGCGCGCAGCTCACCGTGCTGGGGTTCTTGGCGTTGGCGGCGTATGGGGTCACCGCACTCGCCGCTCGCCGTCCGGCGATCTTCAGCAGGCTCGAGGCACGGCCGGCCTGGGCGCCCGTCGTGGTCGGCGTGAGCGCGATTGTGATCATGACCGGATTCTTCCTCGTGACCCCGATCACCCGGTGGGCGCTCGTGATCGGCCGACCTTTTCCGCCACTCGTGGTGGTCGGGATCGCCCTCACCGCCGTGCTCGTGCTGGCGGGGGCCGCCCTCGCCGGCGTGCTCGTCCTTGACCGGCAGACGCCGCGGCCTTGGCGCCGTCGCCTGTTCGACGTGGGCCTCTCCGTCGTGCTGGCGATGGTCGTGTTCCAGGTGAAGTTGCCTACGCCACTCGACCACTCCGTCGTCGTGTCTGTTGTCCACCACGACTTCTACCTGGCGTCGGTAAACGACATGACGCACGGGCGCACGATGCTCGTCGACATGTGGGCGCTGTACGGTGTCGGCGTCTACTACGCGCTACTCGCCGCCCTGAGGGTTCTGCCATTCAACCATGGCGGTCTCGTGCTGCTCCTGAGCATCCTGATGACCGCGCAGTACGTCCTCGTCTATGCCACGCTGCGCACCGCAGTCCGGTCCCAAGCGTTGGTGATCGCGGCTGTGGGAGCGTCCGTCATGGGCAACATCTTCGCTGCGGTCGATTCGTACGTGGTGTACCCCAGCATCGGGCCCCTGCGCTTCGGGCCCCCGTACCTGGTCGTGGCGGCGGCGGTCGCCGCCGCGCGTTGGCCGCAATACGCGCGGGCGATGCGGGTAGGACAACTTGTCGTCATCGCAATCGCCGCGGTGTGGAGCTTCGAGACGTTCGTGTACACGGCCGTCACGTGGTTCGCATTGGCCGCCCTGCTGGCCTTCGGGCGGGCGCGGGCGGGGCTGTGGGTGTTCGTGCGAGAGCTGGCCGCCGCGGCCGCCGTCTCAGTCGGGGCCGTGCTCGCGCTGACGATCGGTGCGCGCGTCGTAGCCGGTGCGTGGCCGAACTGGGGCGGCTACTTCGCCCATGTCCTTCTGTACTCGGAGGGCGGATACGGCTTGCTTCCCTTCGACTTCTGGTCGCCCGCCCTGCTGATGGCGGCCGTGATCTTCTTGTCCGCAGTCGGGGTCGTGTCGGTGGCACGCGACGAGCGCGTCCAAGCCTCTGGACCAGTACTCGCCGGACTTGCCGGGTTCACCGGCTTCGCCGCGTCCAGCTTCACGTACTACGTGAACCGCTCGCATCCGAACGCCCTCCTCGTCCTGTTCCTGCCCATCTGCGCCCTCGGCTTCCTTTGGGCGAG
>DASSGQ010000004.1:0-2046 GCA_035693385.1 Mycobacterium sp. | reverse complement strand
AACGCGAACCTGGTCGGGTGGCTCGACATCAAGTTCCCGGGCGACTCCCAGCCGCGGGGATACACCGCCGGCGAGGTCGAAGCGGCGCAGTGGGACTTGGTCGTCGTGAGCGACGTCGTCACCCGGCTGCGTCACGGCTGGGAACAGCTGATCGCCAAACTCGGTGGAAAGGGTGGCGTAGGTGCCGGCCACTAAGGCGATCATCGTCGGCTCCGGCGCCGGCGGGTCGACGGTGGCAATGGAGCTCGCGGAGAACGGCTGGGACGTAGTCATATTCGAGAAGGGATCGAACTACTTCACCAATCTGGAGGGGACCGGGCCACTCGGGACGACGTTCTCCAACGACGAACTCAAGGCGGTGTACCGATACTTCGAACAACCGGACCCACTCGCCTACCCGCGCACGTATCGCACCAGCGCCGCCCAAGCCGCCGGCTACATCGGCCCGGTCAACGAACTCCCGGTAACCGTCGGCGGAGGAACGACGCACTGGGACGCGAAGGTCCCGCGATTCTGGGACATCGACTTCAAGGGACTCTCGCTACTCGGCCCGCAGCCCGGCGCGGACGTGCAGGATTGGCCGTTCGAATACAGCGACATCGCCCCGTATTACGACGCGATCGAGGCCCTGCTCGGAACTCAGGGCGACGTCGGGGCGATGCCCGCGCTCACCCTCAAGCACGCGCCGCGCTCGCGGCCCTTCCCGATGCCGCCCGGGCCGCAACAGCGCTCGTCCACCCTCATCGCCAAGGGAGCCAGGCGTATCGGGCTGCATCCCTTTCCGTTCCCCAGCGCGATCAATTCGGTCGAGTTCGACGGCCGTCCGGCATGCAACAACTGCGGGTTCTGCGCCAATTACGGCTGCCCGATCTCCGCGCGGGTGGGCGCGCTTGCGCCGCTGCGGCGGGCGCTGCGGACCGGGCGGGTGCAGTTGCGCCCCGAAACGACCGCCACCAAAGTCAACTTCATCGGCCGGCGGGCCACCGGCGTCTCCTATCTCGACCCTCAGGGCAATGCCGGAGGAGAAAGCGCCGATGTAGTGGTGCTGGCCGCGTCGGCGATCGAGACAGCACGCCTGGCGTTGCTGTCCGGCCTGCCCGACGCCAGCGGTCGGATCGGCGCCCGGCTGATGTTCCACAACTTTGTCGACGGGTTCGGCATTTATCTCGATCAGCGAGTGCACGCCTACCGCGGCCGCTCGATCACGCAGTGCATGGAGGATTTCTGCAACCCCGACTTCCCCGGGGCTCGAGCGGCGGCGAGACTGGCCGGACTGCCCTACATCCGCGGCGGGCTGTGCGAGTTGGGCGGCAGCCAGGACCCGATCACGGAGGGCCAGTTCTACCAGGAGATTCTGGGATTCCTGCCGGGCGTGCAACTGTTCGGCAGCCCGTTCAAGGACCTGATGCGCGCCTCGCTCCTGCGCGACCGGCTCGCCGGCGTGAATTTCATCGGCACCGACTTGCCGTACCTGACCAACAACGTGACTCTCGACCCGAGTGTCACCGACCTCAACGGCCAGCCGGTGCCCCGGATCACCTACGCCCCCGGAAAGCACGAGGCGGTGGCGCAAACGTTCTACCTGTTGCCCATCACCGCGATGATGGCGGCAGCCGGCGCGACGCTGTTCGCCGCCGTCCCCGATGGTCTGGAAAGGAAACTCGGGGGCGGCACTCCACCGAACACCAAGCACGTCATGGGCGGGATGCAGATGGGCGTGTCCCCGGCTACCAGCGTCGTCGATCCCTATGGGCGAATGCACCAGATGGACAACGTCTTCGTCGCCGATGGCAGCGTGTTCGTCACCTCCGGCTGCCACAACCCCACCAACACGCTCATGGCGGTGGCGCTGCGGATCGGGCGCGGGCTCGCCGGCGGCCGGTGACGCTCAAGAACGACTCGACCGCCTCGCGGTATGCCTGCGGCGCTTCGTCGTGAATCAGGTGACCGGACTGCTGAACACACAAATACGTTGTCGGAGAACTTGTTTTGGTCATCGCTGCCATCTGGCCCGGCGGGGTGACGGAGGTGCCCGCCTCGATGAGC
>DASSGQ010000003.1:0-14820 GCA_035693385.1 Mycobacterium sp. | reverse complement strand
CCCGCCAGCTGAATCGCCGGCAGCACCAGAGGTAGCCGCAGCAATGCCAGAGCCTCGCCGCCCATCGGCAGCGAGGCCAACCGCAGGACCAGGTTGACGTCCTTGGTGACGCCACCGGAAGCGACCAGGATCAGCCGCTCGACCATATGCGGGAACTGGTAGGCGAACTGCATCGCGACGCCGCCGCCCAGCGAATGACCGATGATGGTCGCCCGTTCGATCTCGAGCAGGCTGAGCAGGTCACGCATCCCGTTTGCGTACGCCGCGACCGAGTAGTCGGCGCGCGGCTTGTCGGATTTCCCGTGGCCCAGCAGATCCGGGGCGATGACCGTGAATCGCTGAGCGAGCTTGGCCTGCACGGCGTTCCAGGTGGTGGAGTTGTCGCCGATGCCGTGGATCAGCAGAATCGCGGGCCCGGAACCGGCGATCCGGTAGGCCCGCTGGTAACCATGGATGGTGCGAAACTCCAGCCTCGGGGTCGTCACCTCACGGACCGGGCGAAGGTTGCTCTTGCGCTTCCGCTCGGTCATCTCGCCACCCTTGTCTCGGGTCGGGCTATCGGCGTTCCGAGAACCTTCGACGACTTACGTCTGGTCGTCGTCCTCGGACTTCTTGCTTGCCTCTTGGGCGAGGAATCGCTCGAACTCCGCACCCAGCTCATCTCCGCTAGGCAGATCCTCGTCGCGAGTTAGTAACGACCTGTTCTCCTGAGCGTCGATGAAGGCATCGTACTGGCGCTCGAGCGCAGCCACCACTTGAGCAACTTCCGCGCTCGCCTGTACTTGCTCGTCGATCTTGGCCCGGATCTCTGCCGCCGCGTCGGACAGCGCCGACAGCGGCAGCTCCAGCGATCCGGTCTTTGCCACCTGCTCGAGCAACGCCTGCGCGGCGGCGGGGTAGTCGGTCTGCGTCAGGTAGTGCGGGACGTGCACGGTGAAACCGACAACCTCGTGCCCATGCTGGGCCATCCGGTATTCCAGCAGGTTGGACGCGCTGCCGGGCACCTGGATCTCCGAGATCCAGGGCTGGAAATCGGCGATCAGTTCACCGTCGTTGGAATGCGCGGTCAGCGTGATCGGCCGGGTGTGCGGAACCGCCATCGGGACGGTGCCCAGGCCGATGGTCCGGCGCACACCCAGCCGCTCGGCCAGCAGGCGTACGGCGGTGATAAAGCGCTCCCATTTCAGGTCCGGCTCCATGCCGGCCAGCAGCAGGAACGGGGTGCCGACACTGTCGCGCAGCGCATACAGGCTCAGCTCTGGATCCTCGTAGCTGGTGAAGTGATCCGTCTTGAAGGTCATCAGCGGCCGCCGCGAGCGGTAATCCAGCAATTCGTCGATCGCGAACGACGCGACCAGCTCGGTGTCCAGGGAGGCCTTCAGGTGCGTGGCGGACAGCCGTATCGCGTGACCGGCGTCGGAGAAGCCCTCCAAGGCATGCACCAGAACCGGGCCGCGGCCGTCGTTCGTCGACAACTGGGGCGCCGGGAACTCCAGCTCGTACAGCCCGGGTTGTCCTGGCTGGTAATCGTCCGGGTTTTGATCGTGGGCCATCAGGGTTTCCTCCTCTCGGGGGTCTCTCGAGGGTGCCCTTACCAGTGTCCCCCGAATCAACGGGCAGCAACATCAAACAGCGAACCGTGTCTGCATTTAGGCCCTGAAACGCGGTAACGCCGGAACGTAATCCGTATCCGATATTTTCGGCGGTGGCAAATTAGCCAGCAAACCCGTCGTCACACGGTGCTGCGTCCAGCACTGCTTGCCACCCTAGGGTCGGGCATGATGGACACCAAATGCGCGTGCCTTTCGTATTGCTTTGCCCGGTGGTCGGCCTTGCGACGTTGGTGACGTCGTGCACGCGACCCGCCGAGCACGCATCGATCCCCCCCGTGTCCCCGTCGCGGGTCAGCGGGCCGGTTCAGCATCTCAGCCAGCCCCAGCAGCAGGCGGTCGCGGGTCCGGTGGACCCGGACAGGCGCGTGGGCGCGATCTTCCTGGACGGGGGCAACGTGCATGTTTGCACGGGTTCCGTCGTGCATTCGGGGAATGGGAACCTGGTGATGACCGCGGCACACTGCCTGGCCGGGGCGTCCCGCATCACCTTCGTTCCCGGTTTCGCCGGTACCGCCGCGCCCCCCGACATGTGGACCGCTGATGCCGTCTACCTCGATCCCCGCTGGAGCGCCAGCAGGGATCCCCGCGCCGATTATGCGATCGTGCGGGTCAGCAGCACCGGCGGTGGTTCGGTCGAGTCACACGTCGGCCTGGCGCTGACGTTGGGCGTGGCCCCCCCGCCCGGCAGTCACGTCACGGTGATGGGGTATCCGGCCGGGGTGGGCGGCTCGCCCATCGGCTGTCAGACCAGCACCTCGGTCAACGACAGCGGATTTCCCTCGTTGGTGTGCGAAGGGCTGGTGGGCGGCACCAGCGGCGGGCCGTGGGTCAGCGGTACCACGCTCACCGGGGTGATCGGTGGTTTCGAGCGCGGCGGGTGCGCCGAGAACGTGTCGTACTCGGCGCCGTTCGACGAACAAACCGCGCAGTTACTCGTCCGCGCCGAGGCCGGCGGTCCGGGCGACATGGTGCCGAACGGACCCGACGACAGCTGCTCGTAGGGCGGCCCGGTCAGCGACGGAACTGGCTCAGCGCCCGCATCTTGTTCGTCACGTCCAGCGCGGCGACCTTGTAGGCCTCGGAGAACGTCGGAAAGTTGAACACCGCGTCGACCAGGTAGTCGACGGTGCCGCCGCAACCCATCACGGCCTGCCCGATGTGCACCATCTCGGTGGCACTGGTGCCGAAGATGTGCACCCCGAGCAGCTTGCGGTCCTCGGTGGACACCAGCAGCTTGAGCATGCCGTAGGAGTCGCCGGCGATCTGACCGCGGGCCAGCTCCTTATATCGCGCCACCCCGACCTCGTAGGGAACCGCGTTCTTGGTCAGCTCCACCTCGGTGGCACCGACGTAGGAGATCTCGGGGATCGAATAGATGCCGATCGGCTGCAGGTCGGTCATGCCCTCGCAGGCTTCCCCGAAGGCGTGGTAGGCGGCAAGCCGTCCCTGCTCCATCGAGGTCGAGGCCAGCGCGGGGAAGCCGATCACGTCGCCGACGGCGTAGATGTGCTCCACCTTGGTCTGGAATCTGTCATCGACCCAGATCCGTCCGCGACCCTCGACCTCGAGGCCGGCGTTCTGCAGGTCGAGGTGATCGGTCTGACCCTGGCGCCCCGCGGAGTACATGACGGTCTCGGCGGGAATCTGCTTGCCGCTGGCCAGAGTGGTGACGGTGCCCGCCGAGCCGACGTCGACCGCGGTCACCGCCTCACCGAACCGGAACGTCACCGCCAGGTCGCGCAGGTGGAATTTCAGCGCCTCAACCACCTCGGGGTCGCAGAAGTCCAGCATGTCGTCCCGCTTTTCCACCACGGTGACCTTGGTGCCCAGCGCGGCGAACATGGACGCGTACTCGATGCCGATCACCCCGGCGCCGACGACGACCATGGAGGCCGGCAGCGTCTTGAGATCCAGGATCCCGTCGGAGTCGAGCACCCGATCTTCGTCGAACTCGACTCCGGACGGCCGCGCCGGCCTGGTGCCGGTGGCGATGACGATGTATTCACCGCTGACGGTGGTCATCTCCCGGCGGCCGGGGTCTTCGACGACGACGGTGTGCGGGTCGAGGAACCGGCCGTGCCCGATCAGCAGGTCGATTCGGTTGCGCATCAACTGGTTACGCACCACGTCGACTTCCTTGCCGATCACGTGCTGGGTCCGCGCCAGCAGATCGGCCGGGGTGATCCGGTCTTTGACGCGATAGCTCGCCCCGTAGAGCTCGCGCTGGTTCATCCCGGTGAGGTAAAGCACCGCCTCGCGCAACGTTTTTGACGGGATCGTGCCGGTGTTCACGCAGACACCGCCGAGCATTCGGCCGCGTTCAATGATGGCGACGGATTTCCCTAGCTTGGCCGAGGCGATGGCGGCCTTTTGGCCGCCCGGCCCCGAACCGATGACGACCATGTCGTACTCCTGCATCGAACCCATGGTTAGACGATAAGGCCCACAGTCGAGACTTTCTCCACAGACGGGTGGCCCAGCCCGGTCACGTGCGCACAAGCTGACGGTGGCCGCCGTCAGCGTTGACGCTCATGACGACGCATCGAGGAGATTGTGAACTGAACCGCCCCGGGGCATTGATCGCCGCGCTACCGGCCGTTCTCGGCTTCGTTCCGGAAAATTCACTGGTACTGGTGTCATTGACCGGCGGCGAACTGGGGTCGGTGCTGCGGGTCGACCTCGGCGAGGAGCTCGTGGACCGGGTCGGCCACCTCGCCGAGGTCGCCGCCGCGGCCGAGCCCGAAGCCGCGATCGCAGTGATCGTCGCCGCCGACGGCGCGCACTGTCCCCGGTGCAACCAGGACTATCGGCAGCTGTGCGCGACGCTCGCAGACGCGTTGTCCGCGTACGACATTGAGCTGTGGGCCGCGCACGTGGTGGATCGGGTGGCCCGCGGCGGGCGCTGGCATTGCGTGGACGGCTGCGGCTCGAGCGGCGCGGTGGACGACCCGTCCGCGTCGCCGTTGGCCGCTGCCGCGGTGCTGGACGGCAGGCGGCTCTACCCGCGGCGCGCCGACCTGCAGGCCGTCATCGCCGCCGACGACGGGGCGCGCAGCGCCGAGTTGGCGTCTTCGATGCGGCAACGGGCGGGCGCACGCGAGGCGGCGCATCGCGCGGATCCCGCGGGGTGCAGCCGCCGCGATGTGGAAGACGCGATGGCCGCCGCCGGCCGGGTGGCGGGCGGCCATCCGCTGTCGGACGCGGAGCTGGCGCAGCTGGGCTGCGCACTGAGCGACGTGCTGGTGCGCGACACGCTGTATGCGCTCGCGGTCGGCGAGATCGCCGGCGAAGCCGAGTCATTGTGGGCGCTGCTGGCGCGGACCCTGCCCGAACCCTGGCGCGTCGAGGCGTTGGTGCTGCTGGCGTTCAGCGCATACGCCCGCGGTGACGGACCGCTTGCGGGCGTATCGCTAGAGGCCGCGCTGCGCTGCGATTCCGAGCATCGGATGGCGGGCATGCTGGACACGGCGTTGCAGTCCGGCCTACGGCCCGAGCAGATCCGGGAACTGGCCGTCACCGGCTATCGGGTGGCCAAGCGGCTCGGCGTGCGCCTACCGCCGCGACGGGCGTTCGGCCGCCGGGCAGGGTAGTGGCGATCGCGAGCGCGGCGGAGCCGGGCGAAGCGGGTCGCCACCATTTGCGCTAGTGGCCGGTCGTGACCGTCGCGAGCGGGTCAGACTTTCTCGACCTTGACGGCGTGGGCCATCTCGTGGGGCAAGGTGACGTTCTCGTGGCCGGGGATGAGGATGGTGACCCCGGCGGCCGGGCCGGTCTCGACCGTCACCCGCGCGTTGGGAACGACGCCGGCGTCCTTGAGTCGCGTGATCAGATCGATGTCACCCTGGACATGTTCGGTGAGCTGGCGGACGACCACCGCCACCGGAGACCCGGCGGGAAGCTCCGTCAACCGGACGAAGTGCGCGTCGTCAGCGCCGGACTCGGGACCCACGCCCAGGTCCAGCAGACCGGGGATCGGGTTGCCGAACGGGGAGGTGGTCGGGTTGTTGAGCACCTTGACCAGCCGGCGCTCGACGTCCTCGCTCATCACGTGTTCCCACCGGCACGCCTCGGCGTGCACCTCTTCCCACGGCAGCCCGATGACGTCGACGAGCAGCCGCTCGGCCAGGCGGTGCTTACGCATCACGGCGATGGCCAGCGCGCGGCCCTTGTCGGTGAGTTCCAGATGGCGGTCGCCGGCCACGTGGAGTAATCCATCCCGCTCCATGCGGGATACGGTCTGGCTGACGGTCGGGCCGCTCTGGTCGAGGCGTTCGGCGATCCGGGCACGCAGCGGCGTCACGCCCTCTTCCTCGAGGTCGTAGATGGTCCGCAGGTACATCTCGGTGGTATCGACCAGCTCGTTCATTCAGCACCCTCCATTGACGCTGAGTCTACTTGGCCGGCTGCGTATACGCGTGTAACGCTACCTGCTGCAAGCAGTATGCCCGCCGCTGAACGCGGCGGGCATACCGTCTGGCTACCTGGCTCTGGTTCGCGGCCTCAGCTCGCGTACGACCGCAAGCGGTCGGCGCGCTCGCCGCTGCGCAGCTTGCACATCACGTCGCGCTCGATCTGGCGGACCCGCTCGCGGGACAGACCGAACAGCTTGCCGATCTGATCCAGGGTTCGCGGCTGGCCGTCGTCCAGACCGAAACGCAGCCGGATCACCTGGTGCTCGCGCTCGTCGAGAGTGGCCAGCACACTGCGGATGTCGGTGTGCAGCAGCTCGGCGATCACCGCGTTCTCCGCCGACATCGCTTCCGCGTCCTCGATGAAGTCGCCCAGCGGGGCCTCTTCCTCCGAGCCGACGGGCATGTCCAGGCTCACCGGGTCGCGGCTGTGCTCCAACAGGTCGTTAATCTTCTCGATCGGAATGCCGGATTCGGCGGCCAGTTCCTCGTCGGTGGCTTCACGTCCCAGGTTCTGGTGCATCTCGCGCTTGATCCGCGCCAGCTTGTTGACCTGCTCCACCAAGTGGACCGGCAGACGGATGGTGCGGCTCTGGTCCGCCATGCCGCGGGTGATGGCCTGACGGATCCACCACGTCGCGTACGTCGAGAACTTGAATCCCTTTGTGTAGTCGAACTTCTCCATCGCGCGGATCAAACCCAGGTTTCCCTCCTGGATGAGGTCCAGCAACGGCATTCCCCGACCCGTGTAGCGCTTCGCCAGCGACACGACCAGGCGCAGGTTCGCTTCCAGCAGATGGCGGCGCGCTGCCTCGCCATCGCGCACAACGGCCTCGAGATCGCGTTTGCGGTTCTCGCCCAGGCGCTTGCGCGTTTCCAGCAGATGGTCGGCATAGAGCCCCGCCTCGATGCGCTTGGCCAGGTCGACTTCACCTGCTGCGTTGAGCAGCGCCGTCTTGCCAATCCCGTTCAGATATACGCGCACCAGGTCCGCTGCGGGGCTTTGAGCATCCAGATCGCCGTCGAATCTGCTTGTGGTGGCATTCGCCATAGCGGCCTCCCCTTAGGCTTTGTTCTGTCATGTGGTTTAACGACAGATCCAGCCTGGGAGTTCCCACCCGGTCGCCATCTCACACGCCCTGACGTGCAGAAATGTGCCGACGACCTGAGAATGTCCTGAGAAGTGCGACGGCCGGGTGGTTGCCCGGAACCTTGGCGGCCCGCGGCAACGGCGACTATTCGCGACTATCCCAGTCCGGAGGTGGCTCGGGGTGTCGCGGAGGATCGAGCGCCGGCAGCTCGGCCCTCGGGAACAGCCGAGTGCGTCGCGGGGCAGCGTCGAACCGCCGCGGCTCTTCGGGGCGGCGAGGGGGACGGTCGTTCGCGATCAGCACGGCCATCCACGGCAACGGCACCGACACCGCCACTATCGCCAGCGAGATCAGGCCGTTGTGCCAAGCGCCGTACGCGACGGCGGCCAGGATGAGCGCCGGGACCCGGAACGCCATCAAAGTCAGGTACTTACGGATCCGGGTGCGCTGTTCCTCTTCGTAGGAGGGCGCAGCGGCGGTGATGAGCACCGGCTGGCCCTTGTCGTCGAAGTCATCGAATCCGTCGTCGAACCGCTTGTGAGAGCGGCGCTTCATTCCTCCACTGTCCCACACCTCATCGATTCCGGCTCAGCCGGTTTTCGAGCGGGCTCCGCAGTGCAGAATGTGAGGTATGCAGACGCAGACCATCGAGCGCACCGAGACCGACGAACGGGTCGACGACGGGACGGGCAGCGACACTCCGAAGTACTTCCATTACGTCAAGAAGGACAAGATCGCCGAGAGCGCGGTGATGGGCAGCCATGTGGTGGCGTTGTGCGGCGAGGTATTTCCCGTCACTCGGGCCGCCAAGCCGGGTTCCCCGGTCTGCCCGGACTGCAAGCGCATCTACGAACAGCTCAAGAAGGGCTGATCAGGTCGGCGGCTCGGCCGTCGCGACGTCGCGCCGCGGAAGTGCGGGTTCCGTTGGCGAGTCGACCGTTCGCTGCAGCGCGGGCACGCGCGAGATCACCCAGCTGCGCAACCGGTGGGCATGGGTCGCCGGTGCGGCAAATTCCTCTTGGATGGCGGCGTTGAGCTCGGCGCCCAGCATGAGGGCAAAGCCCGCGAAGAACGCATACAGCAGGAACGCGATCGGCGTGGACAGCGCGCCGTAGGTGTAGCCGGTGCTGGTAATCCAGCCCAGGTAGATCCGCAGTCCCAGCGTGGCGATCAGGAACACCGCGGTCGCCAGCACGGCGCCAAAGATCAGCCGATGCGTCGGCAGTGGTACGGGGAGCGACACCCGGTACAAGACGATGACCCCGATCATCAGGCCGAGCACCAGCGCAGGGTAGTAGCCGTAATGCAGCATGTTGGCCAGGCCGGCCGGTATGTGTTCTCGCAGCTTGCGCGGGCCCAGCACAATGATCGGCGCGATTGCCACCACAAACACTTGCATCACCATGTAGAGGAACAGCGCGAAGAATCGCTGCCGCACCGGATGTCGCAGCGGAGTCTGATCGTGGGCGGCCACCACCGCGTCGACGTACGACGAGATTGCCGACGATCCGGCCCACATCGAGATCAGGAAACCCAGGGACACCACCTCGCCGCGGGCGTTGGCGGTGATGTCGCGGATGGTGGGCTCGATGATCTCGTTGACGACGCTGGGGGAGAAGAACTTGTGAGCCGTCGAAACGATGGTCTTTTCGATCTCGGGCAGGGTGTCCGGGCCGAACAGCGGGGCCACGTAAGTCAAGCTGCCCAGCATCCCCAACAGCAGCGGCGGCAGGGACAGCGCCGACCAAAATCCCGCCTGTGCGGCTTCGGAGAAGATCGAATCGTCCCAGCTTTTCGACAGGGTCCTAAGGCTGATTCGCCAAATATGGTGGCGTGTCGGCTTTGCGACCTGAGCGTTCATAGTCGCAAGCATTGCCCATGAGGGCCCGCGGCCCCCACATTGCCTGGGGTGAGTTGGGTCGACTAGCTCGCGCTGACCTCGATCACGGCGGCCAGCTCGGCAAGTTTCGCCTCGTGCTGGTTGGCGTGGTGCTGGCAGAACAGAAGCTCGAGTCCCGAAGGCAACTTGGCACGGACGCGAGCTGCAGCACCGCAGCGATCGCAGCGGTCCGCCCTGGTCAGCTCGGGACTGGTCAGAGTTGCATTCATGGCCTCTCCGTTCTCGTACATCCACTTTCTCAGACGTATGGGGTTTTCGCGTTGTTCCCCGATCGTTGTCGGGTGTGTCGTTTCTCACGGATTTCTCACGGCCGTCCCGCCGGGTTCTCTAAGGTGGCCGACTGTGAACATCGCTGCCGACGTGCTGGTGCACCTGTGTGGGGCCGAGGAGTGGTCCCGGGCCCGCAGCCGCGGCGAGATTCGCCCCCCGAACGCCCCGGCCTCCGGCTCGAACGCCACGGCCTTCATCCACCTGTCGACGCCCGAGCAAGTCCACCTGCCGGCCAACCGGCTCTACCGCGGTCGCGGCGACCTGGTTCTGCTGCACATCAATCCGGCGCTGCTGGACTCGCCCGTGCGCTGGGAGCCGGGGGTGGCAACGGATCCGGAGTCGATGCTGTTTCCGCATCTGTACGGCCCGCTGCCGGTGCGCGCGGTGCTCAACGTCACCGCCTACCCCCCGGCAGCCGATGGCACGTTCCCGCCGGTCCCGCGAACGTCGAACGCGGCTGGGGACCCGCCCTCGGACTCGACGTAGGCGTCGGCCTCGATCTCCACCAGCAAATCGGGCTCGATCAGCGCGGAAACTTCCACCATGCTGGCCGCCGGGCGAATCGCACCGAACACCTGCGCATGCGCGGCTCCGACCTCTCGCCAGCGTGAAATGTCCGTCACGTAGATGCGGGTGCGGACCACGTCGGTGAGCGCCGCGCCGGCCTGCTGCAGCGCAATCTCGATGCGGCGCAAGGCGTCTCGGGTCTGAGCCGAAATGTCGCCGGCGGGCCCGGCGCCGGTTGTCCCGGCCACTGCCACGTGCGGGCCGACGCGCACCGCCCGCGAATAGCCGACCGTCGATTCGAAGTCGGATTCGGAGGAGACAAGTTTGCGGTTTGCCGGCATGCGGTCACACTACGGCGGCGGCACACTCGGCGCGGCCGCAGTGCGTAGGGGTCATGACTTGGCTTGCGCACCAACAGGTCTGGCCTGCGCGGCCGTCGATTCGGCGTGTTTAGTCCAGGTAGTCGCGCAGCACCTGGGAACGGCTGGGGTGGCGCAGCTTCGACATCGTCTTCGACTCGATCTGGCGGATGCGCTCGCGGGTCACGCCGTAAACCTGCCCGATCTCGTCGAGGGTCCGAGGCTGGCCGTCGGTCAGTCCGAAGCGCAGCCGTACGACGCCGGCTTCACGCTCTGAGAGCGTCTCGAGCACCGACTGCAGTTGGTCTTGCAGCAGAGTGAACGACACCGCGTCGACGGCCACCACCGCTTCGCTGTCCTCGATGAAGTCGCCCAGCTGGCTGTCGCCCTCGTCGCCGATGGTCTGGTCCAGCGAGATCGGCTCGCGGGCGTACTGCTGGATCTCCAGCACCTTCTCGGGCGTGATGTCCATCTCTTTGGCCAACTCTTCAGGAGTGGGCTCGCGGCCCAGATCCTGCAGCAGCTCGCGCTGGATACGGCCGAGCTTGTTGATCACCTCGACCATGTGCACCGGGATGCGGATGGTGCGGGCCTGGTCGGCCATGGCGCGGGTGATGGCCTGGCGGATCCACCACGTCGCGTACGTGGAGAACTTGTATCCCTTTGTGTAGTCGAACTTCTCGACCGCGCGGATCAGGCCCAGGTTGCCTTCCTGGATGAGGTCGAGGAAGGCCATTCCGCGGCCGGTGTAACGCTTGGCCAGCGAAACCACCAGCCGCAGGTTGGCTTCCAGCAGGTGGTTCTTCGCGCGGTCGCCGTCGCGGCAGATCCACATCATGTCGCGGCGCTGGGCGGCGGGCAGTTTGTCGCCGCGCTCGGCGTGCTCGCTCATCAGCTGGGTGGCGTAGAGGCCGGCTTCGATGCGCTTCGCCAGCTCAACCTCTTCCTCGGCGTTGAGCAGCGCCACCTTGCCGATCTGCTTGAGGTAAGCGCGAACCGAGTCGGCGGAGGCGGTGAGCTCGGCGTCCTTGCGAGCCTGACGCAACGCCTCGGACTCGTCTTCGTCCCAGACGAAATCGCCGGAGGCCTTGTCCTTCTCGGTGGGCTCAGCTATCTCCTCGTCCTCGGCGGTGGCAGCCTTGCCGGCCTTGACGGCCAAGGGGGCCTCAGCCGCCTCGGCTTCCTCGACGTCAGCCGGGTCCAGGTCGGCTTCGTCGCCGTCGGCGGCTACGTCGTCCTCGAGATCATCGAGCACGAGCTCGTCGGCGTCGATGTCGATGTCCACGCCGGGCTCATCCTCGAGGTCCGGTTCGGCGTCGAGTTCCTCGACGGCCGCGTCGGCGACGAGGGGTTGCAAGCTGGCGTCGGGGTCGTCCGGAGCATCGTTGTCTGCCGCTTTTGTGCCGCGGGCCGACGACGCCTTCGCACCACCGGCCTTGGCCGACGCACGGGTCTTCTTTGTCGCTTCGCTAAGTTCGTCGGGCGCGGTGGCCTCGTGTCCCGGCGCGGGCTTGGCGGCCGGCGATGCCGACTTGGCTGTCCGCTTTGCCGGGGTCGAGCCGTTGGCGGCCTTGGCCGCCGATCGCTTGGCGGGAGACGATGGGGACTTCGTGGCGGTGCGCTTCACCGGCTCATCTGTCGCCGGGCTTGCCTTGATCGCTGCCACATACACCCCTTTGGTCGGACGCACTTTCGGTGGGTCTGGGCATGGTTAACCGAAAGTGTCTGCTATGTCGAATGTCGGCGTTGATCTCAGCGCGAGTACTCGCACGCTATCAGTCGGGCGGCCGCCGTGAACCATTGTAACGACAGTCCGCGCTGGTACCGCCGCAGCGGGGGAAATTCAGTGCGTCACGTCGGATGTGGACGCCATGGCCGCGCCGACGATCCCCGCGGTGTTCAGCAGGTCGGCTGCCACCACCCGGGTGCGGTTTTCTAGCAGCGGCAGCCATTGGTCCGCCTTGCGGCTGATCCCGCCGCCGGCGATGAACAGGTCGGGCCACAGCGCGTTTTCGATGGCCACCAGCACCTTCGTGACCTGCTTGGCCCACTTTTCGTAGCTCCAGTCGTTCTTGTCTTTGACCGACGATGCCGCCCGTTGCTCGGCCTCTTTGCCCCCGACCTCGAGATGCCCGAACTCGGTGTTGGGTAGCAGGGTGCCGTTGTGGATGACCGCGGAGCCGATCCCCGTGCCGAACGTCAGCAACACGACCACGCCGGACTGATCCCTGCCCGCGCCGTAGCGCGCCTCGGCGAGGCCGGCCGCGTCGGCATCGTTGAGGATCGTGACGGCTTGGCCGTTCAGTTCGGCACCGATGACGTCGCCGGCGTTGGTCCCGATCCAGGCCTTGTCGACGTTGGCCGCCGTCTGCACGACGCCGTGGGTGACGACGCCGGGGTAGGTCACCCCCAGCGGACCGGTCCACCCGAAGCCGTTGACGACCTCGGCGATGGTCTTGGCGACCGCCGATGGCGTCGCCGGTTGGGGGGTCAGCAGCTTGATGCGGTCGCCGATCAACAACCCGGTGTCCAGGTCGACAATGCCGCCCTTGATGCCGCTGCCTCCGACGTCGATGCCGAATCCACGACGCTGCGGTGTGCCGGTGGGTGCATCGGTGCTGGGCGTATCCGTGGTCGAGTCGGTGGTGGTCATCCAAACTCCTCAGCGAGACGGGGCTGTTGGCTCACCTTAGCTTGGCGACGGTACAGGTTGGCCGTCTGCGGAGCCACGGCGAATTGTGATGCGATAGACCGGTGACGCGACCTGACGACGAGCCGGCTCGGCTGCGGTCGGTAGCCGAGATGCTGGCCGCCGAGGCCGCCGAGTTCGTCCGGCGTCGCCGCACCGAGGTATTCGGCACGGAATCGGGTGCCTCGACCGCCCCGGCCAGTGACGTGGTTCGGGCAAAGACCACCCCGACCGATCCCGTGACCGTCGTCGATACCGAGACCGAGCGGCTGTTGCGGGACAGGTTGGCGCAACTGCGGCCCGGTGACCCGATACTCGGGGAGGAGGGCGGCGGGCCCACCGATCCGACTGCAACGCCCGCGGACGCCGTCACCTGGGTGCTTGATCCCATCGACGGCACAGTGAATTTCGTCTACGGCATCCCGGCGTACGCGGTGTCGGTGGGCGCACAGGTCAACGGTGTGTCGGTGGCGGGTGCGGTCGCCGACGTCGTCGCTGGGCGGGTCTACTCGGCTGCGATCGGCCTCGGCGCGCATGTCGCCGACGAACACGGAACAGGACCGTTGCGGTGTGCAACCGTCGAGGATCTGTCGATGGCGTTGCTGGGCACGGGTTTTGGTTACTCACGACGGCGCCGCGCCACCCAGGCGGCCCTGTTGGCGCGAATGCTGCCGGTGGTCCGCGACGTGCGTCGCATCGGGTCTGCGGCTCTGGACTTGTGCATGGTCGCGGCGGGCCGGCTGGATGCCTACTACGAGCACGGATTGCAGGTCTGGGATTGCGCCGCCGGTGCACTGATCGCGGCGGAGGCAGGCGCCCGGGTGATGCTGCCGGCACCGGACGTCCCGGCGGGCAGCGCCGGATTGGTGGTGGCTGCCGCGCCCGGAATCGCCGACGAGCTACTGGCGGCCCTGGACCGGGTCGACGGCCTCGACCCGATTCTGGACTGACCCGATTCTGGACTGACCCGATGCCGGCGCCTCAGCAGCTGCTGGCGTGAATTTTCTGCAGCAGCACGGGATCTGCCCCCTCGGTGGCGCCGGGGCGCAGGCTGGCCAGCACCGAGTCGATGTCGTCGTTGTGGGCCAGCGCGGTGAAGTCTGTCCCCAGAGCGAGGTCGACGGAGTCGTCGGCGCGGTTGTCGTTGAACAGCTCGGTGCACGGCGCCACCACCCACACGGCGGCGGCGGTGGCTTGCCCGGCCGTACCGAAGCGGATCTGGCCCTGGCAGTTCAGCCTGCTGCCGGCATAGATCGGGTCGTTGGCCGCGGTCGGCTGCGCAAAGCCCAGATCTTTCATGGCACCGGCGACGTCGCCGGCTTGGCCACCCCGGCCGCTCGCGTTGAGGACGCGGACCTTGGTGTCGCTGAGTTTCGCGGGCGTGACGTCCATCATGGCGGCCCGCGACACCTGCTCACCGAGCTGCGCCGGTGCCGACCCCTCCTGTTGCGGCGGCGGGTTGCAGACGACCGCCTCGTGCACCTTCGCCGGTCGCGTCAGCGCGACGGTCCACACCACACCCGCCACCACCACCAGGAAGGCGAGTACGAATATGGCGGGGCGGGGATTTCGCCGCCGAAATGGCCTACCGTGCTTGTCGAAAGCGGTACCCTCGGTGATTTGTGCGACCACAGGTGCACTCTAAACGCACTGTTTAAGACGCAATACAAGGGTCAGGTCGTTGGTGTGATGTAAATCACATGGCAATGGGGCGGGATCCGGGCACGAATCGTTTGGTGGATGCGTTCGACGCTGGTACAAAGCGTTGCTTGAGGTAACGAAGGCATGTGAGGGGATTGGGCGATGCCTACCGATTATGACGCTCCGCGGCGTACCGAGACTGACGACGTCTCGGAGGACTCGCTGGAGGAACTCAAAGCACGGCGGAACGACTCGTCCTCGGCCGTGGTCGACGTTGACGAATCCGAATCCGCTGAGTCTTTCGAGCTGCCCGGCGCCGACCTGTCTGGTGAAGAACTTTC
>DASSGQ010000002.1:0-4269 GCA_035693385.1 Mycobacterium sp. | reverse complement strand
CGGTGCCGGGCGACCCGGCTGGCACATCGAATGCGCGGCGATCGCGCTCAGCCGCATTCGCAGCGGCCTGGACATCCAGGGCGGCGGCAGCGACCTGACCTTTCCCCATCACGAATTCACCGCCGCGCACGCCGAATGTGTCCGGGGCGAGCGGCGATTCGCTCGGCACTACGTGCATACCGGGATGATCGGCTGGGACGGGCACAAGATGTCCAAGAGCCGCGGCAATCTGGTGCTGGTCTCAACGTTGCGCGCCAAAGGCGTTGAGCCGGCGGCCATCCGGCTGGGCCTGCTGGCCGGCCACTATCGCGCCGATCGGTTCTGGAGTGACGAAGTGCTCGACGAGGCGGTCGCCCGGCTGCAGCGCTGGCGCATCGCGACCGCGCTGCCCGACGGACCCGACGCGACCGACCTGATCGCCCGGGTGCGGCAGTATTTGGCCGACGATCTTGATTCCCCCAAAGCCATTGCAGCACTTGATGGTTGGACCACCGATGCACTGGAATACGGCGGCCATGACGGCGCGGCGCCGAGTCTGGTGGCGACCGCGATTGACGCGTTACTCGGGGTGGACCTCTAATCGCAGCAGAGTCACCGGCGAGGTACGTTTTCGGCCATGACGTCGCTGCAGGGCAAAGTTGTCTTCATCACCGGTGGCGCCCGGGGGATCGGAGCCGAGGTAGCCCGTCGGCTGCGCAACAAGGGCGCCAAACTGGTGCTGACCGATCTCGACAAAGCCGAGCGGACCGCGCTGGCCGCTGAACTCGGCGAAGAACGGGTGTTGACCGTGGTAGCCGACGTGCGCGATCTGCCCGCCATGCAGGCCGCGGCCGACGAGGCCGTCCAACATTTCGGCGGCATCGACGTCGTCGTGGCCAACGCCGGGATCGCCGGCTACGGTTCGGTGCTGCAGGTCGACCCGGAGGCGTTCAAGCGGGTGCTGGACGTCAACCTGCTCGGCGTCTTTCACACCGTGCGCGCCACCTTGCCGGCGCTGATCGACCGCCGCGGCTACCTGTTGATCGTCTCGTCGCTGGCCGCATTCGCAGCGTCTCCAGGGATGGCGTCGTACGACATGACGAAAGCCGGGAACGAGCATCTGGCCAACGCGCTGCGATTCGAGGTCGGCCACACCGGGGTGAACGTCGGCGTGGCGCACATGTCCTGGATCGACACCGCGCTGGTTCGCGACACCGAGGCCGACCTGCCGTCGTTCGGTCGACTGCTTGCCGCGCTGCCTTGGCCATTGAACAAAACCACCTCGGTAACCAGGTGTGCTGAGGCATTTGTCAAGGGGATCGAGGACCGCAGGGACCGCGTGTACTGCCCGCGCTGGGTAATCCTGTTCCGTTGGCTCAAGCCGGTGTTGTCCACCCGGGTCGGCGAATTTCCGGCCCGCAAGGCCGCTGCTGAGCTGCCGCAATTGGACGCCGAAGTCGCCGCGCTCGGTCGTTCCAGCAGCGCGTACAACGAGCGCCGGGAGAATTCCTAGCGCCCGAACCCCGGGCGGCGGCGGCGCAGATAACGTTCGAACTCCGCGGCCAGCGCGTCGCCGTCGATCTTGCCCAGCGCGTCGTTCACATCGACCTCGGCGTCGCCGCGCTGCTCCAGCGACAACACGTATTCGGCCAGGTCCTCATCCTCGGCGGCCATCTCGGTGATCGCCTGCTCCCACTCCTCGGCCTGCGCCGGCAGGTCGGCCAGCGGGACCTCGATGTCGAGCACGTCTTCGACGCGGCGCAGCAGCGCCACCGTCGCCTTCGGGTTCGGCGGGGTGGACACGTAGTGCGGCACCGCCGCCCAGAACGTCACCGCCGGGATCCCCGCGGCCACGCAGGCGTCCTGGAACACCCCGGCGATCCCGGTGGGGCCCTCGTACCGCGTTTCCTCGAGGCCGAAGCGTTTCGCCGACTCGGGGGAGTAGGCCGCCCCCGACACCGGCACCGGCCGGGTGTGCGGGGTGTCGGCCAGCAGGGCCCCGAGGATCACGACGGTATCGACGTTGAGCTTGTCCGCGATGGCCACCAGCTCGGCACAGAATGTGCGCCAGCGCATGTTGGGCTCCACGCCATGCATCAACACGACGTCCCGGTCGCTGCCGGGTGGGCGGCAATGGGTGATTCGCATCGCCGGCCACACCAGCTCCCGGGTAACGCCGTCGACCTGGCGGATGACCGGGCGATTCACCTGGTAGTCGTAATACGCCTCGTCGTCGATCTCCACGATCGGATCCGCTTCCCAGATGGCGTCGAGGTGCTCGAGCGCATCGCTGGCCGCGTCGCCCGCGTCGTTCCAGCCCTCGAACGCCGCAACGACGATGGTGTTGTGCATTTCGGGCAGCGGGGTGCCATCCGGCGGGGTCACAGAATCAGGGTACGGCCTTCTTCCTGCCGACGATGCGGGCCATCCGGGCCGCTGAGGGGGCGAGGCGGGTAATCCGGCGGAGCCGTCGACGACTCGCCTCTATGCATAGGCCGACTATCCTTGTGGCGTGACTGCCGCTAATGAGCACCGCTACGACACCGATATCCTGGACACTTTGGCGCAGCGTGTGATGGTCGGCGACGGTGCGATGGGCACCCAGCTGCAGGCGGCCGATCTCACGCTCGACGACTTCCGCGGCCTGGAAGGCTGCAACGAGATCCTTAACGAGACGCGCCCCGACGTGCTGGAGACAATCCACCGCGCCTACTTCGAGGCCGGCGCGGACGCCGTCGAGACCAACACCTTCGGCTGCAACCTGTCCAACCTCGGCGACTACGACATCGCCGACAAGATCAGGGACCTCTCGCAGCGCGGCACCGCGGTCGCGCGCCGGGTCGCCGACGAGCTGAGCACCCCGGACCGCAGGCGGTACGTGCTGGGGTCGATGGGGCCGGGCACCAAGCTGCCGACCCTGGGCCACACCGAGTACCACGTCATCCGCGACGCGTACGCCTTGGCTGCGGTGGGCATGCTCGATGGCGGCGCCGACGCCATCCTGGTGGAAACCTGCCAGGACCTGCTGCAGCTGAAGGCCGCGGTGCTGGGATCGCGCCGCGCGATGGCCCAGGCCGGACGGCACATTCCGGTTTTTGCCCACGTCACCGTGGAGACGACCGGCACCATGCTGCTGGGCAGCGAGATCGGCGCGGCGCTGACGGCCGTCGAGCCGCTCGGTGTGGACATGATCGGGCTGAACTGTGCGACGGGCCCCGCCGAAATGAGCGAGCACCTGCGCTACCTGTCCAGGCATGCCCGCATCCCGGTGTCGGTGATGCCCAACGCCGGGCTGCCGGTGCTGGGCCCCAACGGCGCCGAATACCCGTTGCTGCCCGACGAATTGGCCGAGGCGCTGGCCGGATTCCTCACCGAGTTCGGCCTGTCGCTGGTCGGTGGCTGCTGCGGCACCACCCCCGAACACATCCGCCAGGTGGCCGATGCCGTCGCCGACTTCAACGACGGGACCGCACGGCGCGGCGAGCGTCACGTGACCTACGAGCCGTCGGTGTCGTCGCTGTACAGCGCCGTGCCGTTCGCGCAGGACGCCTCGGTGCTGGTGATCGGGGAGCGCACGAACGCCAACGGCTCCAAGGGTTTCCGCGAGGCGATGATCGCCGAGGACTACCAGAAGTGCCTGGACATCGCCAAGGACCAGACCCGCGACGGCGCGCACCTGCTGGACCTGTGCGTCGACTACGTGGGTCGCGACGGCGTGGCCGACATGACGGCGCTGGCCAGCCGGCTGGCGACGGCGTCGACGTTGCCGATCATGCTGGACTCCACCGAAACCCCGGTGCTGCGAGCGGGTTTGGAGCACCTGGGCGGCCGCTGCACGATCAACTCGGTCAACTACGAGGACGGCGACGGCCCGGAGTCGCGTTTCCACAAGACCATGGAGCTGGTCGCCGAGCACGGCGCGGCGGTGGTCGCGCTGACCATTGACGAGGAGGGCCAGGCCCGCACCGTCGAGAAGAAGGTCGAGATCGCCGAGCGGTTGATCAATGACATCACCGGCAATTGGGGCGTCGACGAATCGTCCATCCTCATCGATACGTTGACCTTCACCATCGCCACCGGCCAGGAGGAGTCGCGCAAAGACGGCATCGAGACCATCGGGGCGATCCGGGAGCTGAAGAAACGCCACCCCGACGTGCAGACCACGCTCGGGTTGTCCAACATCTCCTTCGGCCTCAATCCCGCCGCGCGTCAAGTAGTCAACTCCGTGTTCCTGCACGAATGTCAGGAAGCCGGTCTGGACTCGGCGATCGTGCACGCGTCCAAGATCCT
>DASSGQ010000001.1:0-6378 GCA_035693385.1 Mycobacterium sp. | reverse complement strand
AGGATCAATGCCTGACCACTTCACCGACCACTCGTCCAGGCTGGCCGCGCTGGTTCTGGTACCGGCCGCCGCGGCGTTGGTGCTGGCAGCGTGCAGTTCGACGGCCAACCCGCCCGCGAGCTCGTCGACGACGAGGGCCAGCAGCACAACCACGAGCCGCGCGGCCGCGCCGACCAGCACGAGCTCCGGGAACACCACCGCTTCGGTCGAGATCGGGAACACGCTGAATTACGGGTCGCTGGGGACCACCGCCACCCTCGACTGCGCCAACGGCAAGTCGCTGAACGTGGGCGGCTCGGACAACACGCTGACCGTCACCGGTACTTGCGAGACCGTGACCATCGGCGGTGCCAACAACAAGATCACCGTCGACAAGGTCGACACCCGCATCAGCGTGGTGGGACTCAACAACACCGTCACCTACAAGGACGGCGACCCCAAGGTCGACAACCTCGGCTCGGGCAACACGGTCAACAAGGGCTGAGCGCCGGCGCGGTCTAGTTCTCGGCCGCGCCGTGGCGGCCCGCACCCGCGGCGAACCGCCCCGCCCCCGCCGCGGCCTCGGCGGCGACCCGGGAAATGCTGGCGAATTCGAAGTCGATGGCCTCCGGTTCCGGGCTCCCCCACTGCCGCAATGCCGACAGCCGATCCGATCGCATGCACTGCTGCGGCAGCGCGGCGAGCTGAGCGGCGAGCTCCTCGGCGGCCCGGCGGGCCTGCCCGGTGGGCACGACCCGGTTGGCCAGCCCGATCGCGAGCGCTTCATCGGCTTTCACGGCGCGGCCGGTGAGGATCAGGTCCATCGCGCGGCCGTGCCCGATCAGCCGGGGCAGCCGCACGGTGCCGCCGTCGATGAGCGGCACCCCCCAGCGGCGGCAGAACACGCCGAACACGGTGTCCTCCTCGGCGACCCGCAGATCGCACCAGACGGCCAACTCCAGGCCCCCGGCGACGGCGTATCCGCTGACGGCAGCGATCACCGGTTTGGACAGCACCATCCGGGTCGGCCCCATCGGGCCCGGGCCGGTGCGGTGCACGGCATTGGCGTCGGGTGTGCCGAAGGCCTTCAAATCGGCTCCGGCGCAAAAGGTTCCGCCGTCGCCCCACAGCACGGCCACCGAGGCGGTGTCGTCGCGGTCGAATTCTTCGAACGCGGCGTACAGCGCCGCGGCGGTCGGGCCGTTGACGGCGTTGCGGGCCGCGGGCCGGTTGAGGATCACCGTGGTCACCGGGCCGTTGCGCTCTACCCGCACCGGATCAGTCATGTCGCCTCCACGAGTCGTGTCTTCGCTTGTTGTTCCGCCAAGTCACGTCGCTGCGCCAGTTCGGTGGCGAAGTCGTGGTAGGCGGCACGCAGCCGCGAGCCCGGCCAATCGGCGGGCAGCAGTTCGTCGGGCAGCATCGGGTCGGTGAGCAGGTGGCGCACCATCGCCGCGGCCACCACAAACCGGCCGGGAATGTCAGACGCCCGACTCTTCTGGGCCATCTCGTCGAGCAGCCGGTGGCCGGTTTTTGCCCAGGCGGGCAGGTCCCATAGCTCGCCGGCCAGCTGAGCGGGCGCGTCGTCGTGTGCCTTGAGGACCCGCACCCGGGCCGTCACGTCGGGATTCAGGTCCAGGTCCAGGTTGTCGGGCCGCATCCATACCCCTTCGCGCAATTCACCGAAGCGCTTGTCGTGCATGGTAGTTCGCAGTGCGGCCCGGGTGCGGGCATCGGTGCCCACGCTGGTGACGATCAGCACCACCCAGTCTCCGCGCCAGGCCCGGGTCCGGGGGCGCATGGCATCGTCCTGCCGGCGCTGGCGGGCCAGCAAGCGATCCGAAAGCCGGTAGCCGTCCTCGGACCGGATCAGGTCGCCGGCGCCGACCAAGCGCGTCAGCGCGACCCGCAATGTCGTCTCCTTGATACCGAAATCAGCGGTCAGCCTGATCAATTCGCCGGCGCTGGCCCACGCGGGATGAGCACCGAGCAGCACGCTGAGCACCACGGACCGGGCGGTCATGTTCGGCATGCCTAGACCCCGGATGCCCGACGGCCATAGTCGCCGAACGGCCCGTCGCGATGCCGTACCGCATCCCGGAATCCGTGCTCGACCGCATCGGCGACGAAGGCGTGCCCCTCGGGCGTGTGCCGGGCGACGCCGTCGAACACCGTGCTGACCATCCTGCTGGTGGCCACACCCTGTTGCAGCAGGGCGGAATTGAGTGCGAGTTTGACCATGATCAGCTGGTTGACCGGCATTGCGGCGATCCGTTGGACGAGTCGCTCGGTGCGCTCGTCGAGGTCCTTGGGGTCCGGCGCCTCGACCGCCCATCCCCACTCGGCGGCCTGCGCACCGGTGAGGCAATCGCCGGTGAACAGCAGGCGTTTGGCGCGTTGATCACCGAGGCGATGCGCCCACAGGCCGGCCGCCGGGACGCCCCACACCCGCGTGGGCGGGTAGCCGATCTTCGCATCGGCTGCGGCGATCACCTGGTCGGCATGCAGCGCGATGTCGGTGCCGCCGGCCACGCAGTAGCCGTGGATCTTGACCACGGTCGGCTTGTCAGCGTGCATCAGGCTGGAGAACCCGCGCACGAAGCGGCTCATCATCTGGTAGTCGATCATCGGGTCCCATGGCCGGTCTGACATATGGTTGATGGCCTGGATCTTGCCGTCCAGCACGGTGCCCTGGTAGGCGCCTTTAAGGTCCCGGTCGCCGGCCGAGCCGGTGCCGTCGGCGTAGGCGGACAGGTCAAAGCCCGCGCAGAACCCGTCGCCGCGACCGGACACCAGAATGACGTGCACGTCGGGGTCCAGGTCGGCTCGCTCCACCAGGGCGGAGAGCTCCAGCGGGGTGTCGGCGACGATCGCGTTGCCCTTGTCCGGCCGGTTGAAGGTGATCCGCGCGACGCGGTCGGTGACGTCGTACGTCATGGTTTTCAGGTTGTCGAAGTCGACCGGCCTGATCGCGTGGGTCATTGACTCCGCTCCTCCTCATCGCTTCGCTCTGCATCGTCGACGGCGTGGGTCATCGACGCCGCTCAGCCTTTTACCAGGGCACGCTCGAGGATGGGCGCCAGGTCCAGCCCGGCCGGCATGGTGCCGAACGCCCCGCCCCACTGGCGGTCGAGCCGGGTGGTCAGGAACGCCTCAGCGACGGCGGGGTGGCCGTGGCGCACCAGCAGCGAGCCCTGCAGCGCCAGGCAAATGTCCTCGGCGACCTTGCGGGCGCGGTATTGGATGGTGTCCAGGTCGGTGAGGTCTTGCCGCAGCCGTTCGACGTGGGCGCTTAGGCGCGGATCCTGGCCCGCGGTTTCGTCGAGCTCCGCGAAC
Organism: Mycobacterium sp.; assembly: GCA_035693385.1. Classification (GTDB taxonomy): domain Bacteria; phylum Actinomycetota; class Actinomycetes; order Mycobacteriales; family Mycobacteriaceae; genus Mycobacterium. The sequence continues at coordinate 3,063 of DASSGQ010000001.1, read as the reverse complement.
AGCACCTCGACGCTTTCGGGGCGGGTAGCCATGGCGCGCAGTGTATCCAGTGCGCTGACGTTGCCCGAGCCTTCCCAGATGCCCATCAGCGGCGCCTCACGGTAGAGCCGGGGCATCCCGGATTCTTCGACGTAGCCGTTGCCGCCCAGGCATTCCAGGGCTTCGGCGGCGTGCGGAGTGGCCCGCTTGCACACCCAGTACTTGCTGGCCGCCAGGCCGATGCGGCGCAGCAGCGCCTCTGTTTGGTCTCCGCGTATCGCCTTGTCGGTGGCGCCCGCCATCCGCATCGCGACCATCGTCGCGGCCTCGGCCTCGACGGCCAGGTCGGCCAGCACGTTACGCATCAGCGGCTGGTCGATCAGGTAAGCGCCGAACGCCTTTCGGTGCTGGGCGTGGTGGATGGCGCGGGTCAGGCCGGTGCGCATACTGGTGGCGCTGCCCAGCGTGCAGTCCAGCCGGGTCAGGTTGACCATCTCGATGATGGTCGGGACGCCGCGGCCCTCCTCGCCCACCGGCCAGGCGATGGCGCCGTCGTACTCGACCTCGCTGGAGGCGTTGGCGTGGTTGCCGAGCTTGTCCTTGAGCCGCTGCAGGAACATCCGGTTGCGGGTGCCGTCAGGCAGTACCCGCGGCAGCAGGAAGCACGACAGCCCGCCCGGCGCCTGCGCGAGCACCAGGAAGACGTCGCACATCGGCGCCGAGGTGAACCACTTGTGACCGGTCAGGGAGTAGGTGCCGTCGGCGTTCGGGGTGGCCTGGGTGGTGCCGGCGCGCACATCGGAGCCGCCCTGCTTTTCGGTCATCGACATGCCGGCGGTGATGCCGGGCTTGGTGGTGGCCAGCCTGAGCTGCGGGTCGTACTCGCGGCTGGTCAGCAACGGCTCGTAGACCGTCGCCAGCTCGGGGTTGTAGCGCAGCGCGGGGACGACGGCGTAGGTCATCGAGATCGGGCAGACGTGTCCCGGCTCCACCGTCCACGCCGAGGTCTTGGCGGCCCGCACCACGTGGGCGCCCGGCCGCTCGTCGGCCCACGGCGCGGCGTGCATGCCATGGGCGATCGCCGCACGCATCAGCTCGTGGTAGGCCGGGTCGTACTCCACCTCGTCAACGCGGTACCCGTACTGGTCGTGGGTGTGCAGCACGGGCCGGTGGCGGTCGGCGAGTTCACCCCATCGCTGCGCTTCGCGGCTGGCGGATAGTGCCCCAACCTCGTTCACCTCCTCCAGGCCCCACTGCCCGCCCTCGCGGATCAGGGCTTCGACAAGAACCGCGGAGGTCGCCGGGTTGTAATTCTCCAGGGGCGGAACCTGGTTGGTGACGGCATGGGTATCTGACATGCCACCATGTTACATTTTTTCAACAGCCGCACAAGAGGTGTAATGGCTGGCACTGGGTGCCCCTCAGCTACCGGTCTTTTCTCGCAGGAACGCGATGTCGTCCTTACGGCCTTCGTCGGCGGTCTCGCAGATCACCGGTGCGTCGGCGGCCTTGACTGCCGCGACTAGGAGTTCGGGATCGATCTGCCCGGTGCCGAAGTTGGCGTGCCGGTCTGCACCCGAGCCGGCCGCGTCCCTCGAGTCGTTGCAGTGGATGAGGTCGATGCGGCCGGTCAGTGCTCTGATTCGGTCGACTGCGTCGATCAGCGCCTCGCCCGCGGCCCACGCATGGCAGGTGTCCAGGCAGAAACCAATCCCCTTGTCGCCGATGTGATCCCAGAGCCTGCCGATGGTGTCGAAGTAGCGGGCCATCGCATGGTCGCCGCCCGCGGTGTTCTCCAAAAGCACCTGTACATCGGTTTCGAGGTAGTCGAGCGCCTTGACCCACCGCTCGAAGCCGGCCTCCATGTCGTTGTCGTCGGCGTGACCGCCATGCACGATCACCGCTGTCGCATTGATTTCCGCGGCCGCGTCGCAGGTTTCCTGCAGAATCTTGCGCGACGGGATGCGAACGCGGTTATTGGCAGACGCAACGTTGATCAGGTAAGGCGCGTGAACGTACAGCGGCAGGGCCGACGCCTTCAGCGTCGCGGCGTCGTCACGCGGTTTCGGCTTTTTCCAGCTCTGCGGGTTGCTGAGGAAGAATTGCACCACGTCGGCGCCGTCTGCCTGTGCCGCGGCCAAGGGATCATCGTTGCGTACGTGCGAACCAATGAGCACGGTCGCCAGTCTAGTGATGAGGTGCGACGGTTGGCGGCGGCGTCGCGCCCCGAATCAATGGGCGACTTTCGAGAGCGCTAGCACAGGCGCTAGCAGATTCGCGGATCGAGTGGTGGCTTCCGGGCGGCGCTGACTGATTTTCGCTGCCCAACGGCCCCACCTGAACTTCCGCCCATGTCGCAGCTACTGCGCGTGGATACCGCCGCCCTGCAGGCGATGGCCACCCGGTGGGGCGTTTCGGTGGGCGAACTAAGCGCGACGCCAGCTCCGGCTCGGCTCGGCTTGTCCTGCCAGGCTAGCGCAGTCGCGGTGAACGCCGCCCTCGCCGACGTCACGGCCTTCACAGCGGCGCTGGCCACTCGGGTAGGCGGCCACGCCACCCACGTTTGCGAAGCCGACACCGGCTACCTGGCCAATGAAGCTAACGCGGCCAACGCGATGGCCAGCGTGATCCCTCCGGTGACCGGCGTGTAGCGATGTCTGCGGTTGCAGGGATTCCCATCCTTTCGCAGCTGGTGGCCTGGCCCACCGAACATCTCACCGAGGCGGCCGATCACTGGGAGAACATCGGTGGGCGCAGCTACGGGGTGGCCAACCAGGTGTGGCGAGATGCGCTGTCGATCGATTGGCACGGCCAGGGCGCTGAGGCGCTGCGTACCGCGACGCACGCCGACATGCTCACCACCAGCGCGGTCGCAGATCAGCTGCAGGCGGCGTCCAAAGTTGCCCGCACCGGCGCGTCGGATCTGTATGCGTCCCGCTCGCGGGTGCGCTACGCGGTCGAGGACGCCCGCATGGCGGGCTTCAACGTGGCGGAAGACCTCTCGGTCAACGACCGCTCCCGCGGCGGCTCGCCCGCGCAGCGCGCCGCCCGGCAAGCCCAGGCACAAACCGTCGCAGCCGACAT